>JAUCCW010000003.1:0-7940 GCA_034675825.1 Thauera sp.
ACCGCAGCACAATCGCCACGGCACCCTACAAGGAGTAACGGCCGCTGATGCGGCCGCTTGAGCATTTTTCCGTATCACATCGACGCCTGTCAGCGCTGACCGGCGCCATGCCCTCAATCGCGAAAGTTTCCGTACTGCAGCGGGAAGTCGATGATCTGCTTCTTCACCAGCGCGATCGCGTCCTGCAAGATGTCGCGCTTGGCGCCGGAGACGCGAATGGCCTCGCCCTGGATGGCAGCCTGCACCTTCAGCTTGCTGTCCTTCAAGAGCTTGACGATCTTCTTCGCCAACTCCTGATCGACGCCTACGCGGACCTTCACTTCCTGCTTGACCTTGTTGCCGGAGATCTTCTCCACCTCACCGTAGTCCAGGCAACGCACGTCCACGTTCTTCTTCGTCATCTCGGGCAGCAGGATGGTCTTGATCTGATCGAGCTGGAAGTCGCTGTCGCCATACAGGGTGAGCAACTTGTCCGCGTGCTCGATCCTGGCGCTGCTGCCCTTGAAGTCGTGGCGCCCGTTCACCTTGCGGTTGGCCTGCTCGACGGCGTTGCGCAGCGCGGGCTGGTCAACCTCGGACATGATGTCAAAAGATGGCATTGTTTTGATCCTCCCGCGTGCTCAGCCGTAATGGCAGATGTAGTGATAGGGCTCGCCCACGACCTCGATATCGAAGCTTGAATCGCCCGGCACCTTGAAGGACTCACCCGCGCCGTAGGTCTTCCACTCGGCCTCACCCTTGAAGCGCACGCGGCAGCTACCCGCCGCGCACTCCATGACTTCAGGCGCGCCAGTGCTGAAGGTGAGCGCAGCCGGCAGGATCACGCCCACCGACTTTTTCGTGCCATCGGGAAACTGGAGGCCATGGCTGATGCACTTGCCGTCGAAGTAGACGCTGGCCTTGGTGGAGACGGTGACGCCGTCGATCTTTTCGGTGATGCTCATGAAGATTCAGATCCTTATTCGATGCCGAGCCATCTCTGGATGAAGCCCTTGGCGACGAAGCCGACGAAACCCAGACCCAGCCCGATGAACATCCAGATTGCGCCGTATTTGCCCGCTTTCGATTCCTTGACCAGGTTGCCGATGATGAACAGCATGTACAGGATCAGCGCGGTGAAGCAGACCTTGAGGGAGATGTCCTCGAACTCTGCCATCGTCAAACCGAAAATCAGTAGATCCTTATCCATCGCCGGAATTCCAGTGGCCTCTTTGCGTCTCGGGCGGGCTTGCTTGTCGGAGTCAAACGCTGGCAGCACGCATTGCCCATGCGCCTGCCCAGCATCTGGCCAGCCGGCTCTCAGTCGCGCTTTGCCCTGGCGTTGGCTGCGATGCGCAGGCGCAAGGCATTGAGCCGGATGAAGCCATGCGCGTCCTTCTGGTCATAAGCGCCCGCGTCGTCCTCGAAGGTGGCGATCGTCGGGTCGAACAGCGAGTCGGTCCTGGAGTCGCGGCCGGTGACGATGACGTTGCCCTTGTAGAGCTTGACCCGTACCCAGCCGTTAACCGTCTGCTGGGTGTTGTCGATGAGCGCCTGCATGGCAAGGCGCTCGGGGCTCCACCAGTAGCCGTTATAGATCGCGCTGGCGTAGCGCGGCATGAGGTCGTCCTTGAGGTGGGCGACTTCACGGTCGAGGGTGATCGATTCGATGGCGCGGTGGGCCTTGAGCAAGATGGCGCCACCCGGGGTTTCGTAGCAGCCCCGGCTCTTCATGCCGACGTAGCGGTTCTCCACCAGATCGAGGCGGCCGATGCCGTGCTTGCCCCCCAGCTCGTTGAGCTTGGCCAGCAGTTCATGCGCCTTCATGCGCGTGCCGTTGATCGCGACCAGATCGCCCTTCTCGAACTCCAGGTCGACGTATTCAGCCGCATCGGGCGCCGCTTCGGGCGACACCGTCCACCGCCACATCGACTCTTCGGCTTCGGCCGCGGGGTCTTCGAGGTGGCGGCCTTCGAAGGAGATGTGCAGCAGGTTGGCATCCATCGAATAGGGCGAGCCACCCTGCTTGTGCTTCATCTCGATCGGGATGCCATGCTTTTCGGCATAGGCGAGCAGCTTCTCGCGTGACAGCAGATCCCATTCACGCCACGGCGCGATGACCTTCACGCCCGGCATCAGGGCGTAATAACCAAGCTCGAAACGCACCTGGTCGTTACCCTTGCCGGTGGCGCCATGCGACACCGCGTTGGCCCCACGCTCACGCGCGATCTCGATCTGACGCTTGGCGATGAGCGGTCGCGCGATCGAGGTGCCGAGCAGGTATTCGCCTTCGTACACGGTATTGGCGCGAAACATCGGAAAGACGAAATCACGCACGAACTCTTCGCGCAGATCGTCGATGAAGATGTTCTCGGGCTTGATGCCGAACTGCAGCGCCTTGATGCGCGCGGGCTCGAGTTCTTCGCCCTGACCGAGGTCGGCGGTGAAGGTGACCACTTCGCACTGATAGGTGTCCTGCAGCCACTTCAGGATGACCGAAGTGTCCAGCCCGCCCGAATAGGCGAGCACTACTTTGTTGACGTCGCTCATGCTGTTTTCCTGTTTCCTGCCATGTTGCCGGCGCACACGCCCGTGCGTGCCGTGAGTGTCCTGGGGTTTGAGTCAGTCCTGGATGCGGCCGGGCATCAACTACTCGATGAGTGTCTTGAGGGCGTGCAGGCGATTCTGGCTGCGCCGAAATCCATTCATCTTGCCTCTATCCGACCGAGCATCAGGTATTCCATGAGTGCCTTTTGCGCGTGCAAGCGATTTTCCGCCTCTTCCCACACCACCGACTGCGGGCCGTCGATGACCTCGGCCGTCACTTCCTCGCCGCGATGCGCAGGCAGGCAGTGCATGAACACCGCCTCCTTGTTGGCCACCGCCATCATCTCGGCATCAACGCACCAGTCGGCAAAGTCCTTCTTGCGCTCTTCGTTCTCGGCCTCGAAGCCCATCGAGGTCCACACGTCGGTGGTAACCAGATCGGCGCCCTTGCAGGCCTCCATCGGATCGGCGAACGCCTCGAAGTTGGCGGTGCCGTAAAGTCCGGCACGTTCGGGCTCGACCTCATAGCCCGGCGGGGTGAACACATGGACGTTGAAGTCGAGTATCTCGGCCGCCTGCAGCCAGGTGTTGCACATGTTGTTGCTGTCGCCCACCCAGGCCACGGTCTTGCCCTGGATGCAACCGCGCTGCTCGATGAAGGTGAATACATCGGCCAGGATCTGGCAGGGGTGATATTCGTTGGTGAGGCCATTGATGATGGGTACGCGCGAATTCGCGGCGAAACACTCCACCATCTCCTGCTCGAAGGTGCGGATCATCACCAGGTCGCTCATGCGCGAGATGACCTGCGCAGCATCTTCGACCGGCTCACCGCGGCCAAGCTGCGAGTCGCGCGTATTGAGGTAGATGGCCGAACCGCCGAGCTGCTGCATGCCGGCCTCGAAGGACAGGCGCGTACGCGTGCTGGCCTTCTCGAAGATCATCACCAGGGTGCGGTCAAAGAGCGGGTGATAGGGCTCGTAGCGCTTGAACTTGTCCTTGATCCACTTCGCACGCTCGAAAACGTATTCATACTCTTCGCGGCTGAAGTCCTTGAACTGCAGATAGTGCTTGATCGGAGTCATGGGCAATCCTCAGCCGTTGGCAAGGAAGTCGCGAATCATTGGCGCCAGCATGGACACCAGGGTCTGCGCCTCGTCGGCGCTGAAGGTCAGCGCCGGCAGCAGGCGAATGACGCGATCTGCGGTGACGCTGAGCAGCAGCCCCTGTTCGGCGGCACGCCCCATCAGCTCGCCGCAGGGACGGTCGAGCTCGATGCCGATCATCAGCCCCTGGCCACGAATATCGACCACGCCGGCGACATCGGCCAGGGCCTCGGCCATGCTCTTGCGGATCAGGTCGCCGATGGCGATGGCGTTATCCATCAGCTTGTCGTCAACGATGGTGTCCAAGGTGGCAAGGCCTGCTGCGCAGGCCAGCGGGTTGCCACCAAAGGTGGAGCCGTGGTTGCCTGGCCCGAACAGCCCCCTGGCATTGCCGGCCGTCACGCAGGCGCCGATCGGCACCCCCGATGCGAGCCCCTTGGCCAGCGTCATCACATCGGGCCGTGTGCCCGCGTGCTGCCAGCCGTACCACTTGCCGGTGCGCCCCATGCCACACTGCACCTCGTCGCACATCATCAGCCAGCCCTTGTCGTCGCAGATGGCGCGCAAATCACGCTGGAACTCTTCGTCCGCCATATTGACGCCACCCTCGCCCTGAATCATCTCGAGCAGGACGGCAACCACGTTGCGATTGTGCTGCGCGATGCTGCGCACGGCTTCAATATCCTTGTAGGGCACACGGATGAAGCCCTGCACCAAGGGCTCGAAGCCGGCCTGTGTCTTGCGGTTGCCGGTTGCCGACAGG
This sequence comes from Thauera sp., assembly GCA_034675825.1. Lineage (GTDB taxonomy): Bacteria > Pseudomonadota > Gammaproteobacteria > Burkholderiales > Rhodocyclaceae > Thauera. The sequence continues at coordinate 4,396 of JAUCCW010000003.1, forward strand.
GTTGCCATGGTGCGGCCGTGAAACGCGCTCTCCATGACGATGATGGTGCGGCAGCTCCACGCCCTTGTTGTGGCCGTACATGCGCGCGAGCTTGATCGCTGCCTCGTTGGCCTCACAGCCCGAGTTGCAGAAGAACACCTCGTCCATACCGGAGGTCTCCGCGATACGGTCGGCGAGCTGCTCCTGCAGCGGAATGCGATAGAGGTTGGAGGTGTGAGCACGCGCTTTGCCGCCTGCTCGGCAATTGCCTTGACCAGTCGCGGGTGAGTGTGGCCCAGCGTCGATTGAACCGCGATACCTGACAAGGCATCGAGATAGCGTTTGCCGGTGTCGTCGTACAGCCACACGCCTTCCCCGTGGGTGAAGGCCACGGGCAGTCTGGCGTAGGTGTTCATGACATGGGACATGGGATACCTCGATCGAAGCTGAGCTGAAAACGCACACGGCGGCAGGCGCCGCCGTGCAGGAAACAAGCGGGAATCTTAAGCGAAAACCGGCGCTGCTGTACAGGCGCGTGCGCGCTGGGTGACTGACCGCCGCGCGGTCTGCAAGCTTGATTTCTGCTAGAATGCGGCGCGCTTTGAGCGCCGCCCACGGGGCAGCGCTGGCGACGCAATCACTCGGCGCTCGGGGGCATGACACGTGACTCAGAAGATCGAAAATTTCATCATCGTCGGCATCACCATCGACGGAAAAAAATTCCGCCCCAGCGACTGGGCCGATCGGCTCTGTGGCGTGATGTCGGCATTCGGCGCCGACAACCGGATGATGTACTCGCCCTATGTTCGCCCCGGCTGCACGCTCAAGGGGGACAAGACGGTGCTGGTCGACGCCCGCCTCTACGACATCGAGCCGATTGCTTACAAGTTCATGGTGAACTTCGCCAGGGACAACCAGCTGCAGGTTGACTGGATTGGCGACACGCCGCTCTAACTCCCAGCGCGTGCCCCCGCAACAAGAGCGGCACATCCAAGGCAGAATCCCGCAGCATCCAGTCAAGCAATCTCCGGCAAGGCACCCACACAAAAAAAGGCGACCCTGAAGTCGCTTTTTTTACTGTGTTCCCGCTTTGCTTGTCGATGCTGTGTGACCCACTCAGCCTTGCTCAAGTGCAGCGAGCATCTGACAGGATCAAGCAGCCATTGCCTTGACGGCAGCGGACAGGCGGCTCTTGTGGCGAGCGGCCTTGTTCTTGTGGATGATCTTCTTGTCGGCGATGCTGTCGATGGTGCTCATCGAGCTACGGAAGACCGACTGCGCTACCGACTTGTCGCCACCCACGATCGCCTTGCGCACGGACTTGATCGCGGTACGCAGACGCTAACGGAGGCTGGCGTTATGGGCGCGACCCTTGATCGCCTGACGTGCGCGCTTGCGAGCTTGTGCCGAGTTGGCCATAAATATGATTCCGGTGAAGATTCGTGGTTCTGGAAAGCCCGCGATCTTAACCAGCTATAAAAGCGAACGCAAGCAAGATTGCCGCCGGATCGTCTGTCGCACCGTGGCGTCGGCACACGGCTATCATGCCTTCCGCCGCTCGCGGCCCCGCTTTATCCCACGACCTTCACCTCATCGACTTCGCATGAATCTGTTGCGCGCCCTTGCCACTGTCAGTGGCATGACCCTGCTGTCCCGCATTCTCGGTTTCGTCCGCGACTTTGTCATCGCCCGCGCTTTTGGCGCCGGCATGGCAACCGACGCCTTCTTCGTCGCCTTTCGTCTGCCCAACCTGCTGCGAAGAATGTTTGCCGAGGGTGCGTTCTCGCAGGCCTTTGTGCCCATTCTCGCCGAATACAAGAACAAACAGGGCGAGGCGGTCACCCGCCCCCTTGTCAACCGGGTCGCCACCCTGCTCGGCCTCACTGTCGCCGCGGTTGCCTTGCTCGGCGTCCTGGGTGCGCCGCTGATCATTCAGGTCACGGCGCCCGGCTTCTCTGCAGACGCGGGCAAGTTCGCGCTCACCGTCGAACTGACCCGGATCACCTTCCCCTACATCCTCTTCATGTCGCTGGTCGCGCTCGCGGGTGGCGTGCTCAATACCTGGAGCCGGTTTGCGATTCCGGCCTTCACGCCGGTACTGCTGAACCTGTCCTTCATCGGCATGGCACTGTTCGCCGCGCCGTATTTCGATCCGCCGGTGCTTGCGCTGGCGTGGGCGGTCGTTCTGGGCGGCGTCCTGCAGCTCGCGTTGCAGATCAGGCCGCTGGCCCGAATCGGCATGCTGCCCCGCTTCAACATCGACTACTCCGACCCTGGCGTGCGCCGCATACTCAAGCTCATGGCCCCCGCCATCCTCGGCGTTTCGGTCAGCCAGATCTCGCTGCTGATCAACACCGTATTCGCCTCGTTTCTGGAAAGCGGCAGCGTGTCGTGGCTCTATTACGCCGATCGCCTGATGGAGTTTCCCGCCGGGCTGCTCGGCGTTGCCCTCGGCACCATCCTCCTGCCCAGCCTCGCAAAACTGCATGCCGACGCCAAGCCCGGAGCCTTTTCGTCACTGCTGGACTGGGGCCTGCGCCTGACCTTGATGCTGACCCTGCCCGCCGCGCTCGGCCTGGCCTTGCTCTCGGTGCCGCTGGTGGCGACACTGTTTAATTACGGGGCTTTTGGCGCCAGCGACGTGATGCAGACGCGCAGCGCCCTCCTCGCCTACAGCGTGGGCCTCGCCGGGCTGATTCTGGTCAAGGTGCTGGCCCCGGCTTTTACGCCCGCCAGGACATCCGCACGCCGGTCAAGGTATGGTCCAGCTCCCCCGCTAGCGACTCAGCTGATGAACTCCCTTGCCTTCGTGCTCCCCCTGCGCCACGCCGGGCTTGCGCTTTCCATCGGGCTGGCGGCCTGCCTCAATGCAGGACTGCTCTATCGCGGTCTGCGCCAGCGCGGGGTTTACCTGCCGCAAGCGGGATGTGCTTCCTGCTCAAGTTGCTGGCGGCGCTGGTGGTGATGGCGGGCGTGCTGTGGTTTGGCGCCGGGCCAGACCACCTGTGGGTCGAAATCGGCGGCCTGGCGCGCGGCCTGCGCCTGACCGCCGTGGTCGGCGCCGGCGCCCTGGCCTATTTCCTCACCCTGTTCGTGCTCGGCTTTCGTCCGCGCGACTTCCGTCGCCGCGGCGTCTGAGCGCGCAAGCGTCGGTCACGATTACCATCATCAACAGCAATGCCGAGTCGATCGACGACAGGGTGGGCATTGACTTCAACACCACCATCACCGCCGCATGCACGCCGCGCGGGCCTTGCTGAGGACAAGGCCTAGTGCACGGTGCGCCCACCCTGGTCGGGTTGACTTCACCTCGGCGCCGCGGCGGGCCAAGCCGATCACGGCCGCCATCGGGTGCCTCGACGGCAAGGCGGTCGAACTCACGCGCATCGAAACCCTGTCCGACTGGCCTGCCTTTGAAGCCCCTGCTCCACACCCCTGGCCCCTGGCTCGGCGCCTTCGACTTTCCCTTCGGGCTGCCACGCGAAGCCATCCGTCGACCTGGGCTGGCCATCGAACTGGCCCGAACTGGTGCAGCAATACGTACTCGTACCAGTCAGCACAACATG
>JAUCCW010000004.1:0-37307 GCA_034675825.1 Thauera sp.
ATGAACAAGACCTTGCTTGCACTCGCCCTTGTCAGCATCGGCTTTGCCGCGCATGCCCAGACCACCGTCAAGATCGGCTATGCCGGCCCGCTCACCGGCCCGATCTCGCACATCGGCAAGGACGGCGAGAACGGTGCTCGCCTCGCCATCGAGGACGCCAATGCAAAGAACATGAACATCGGCGGCAAGACGGTGAAATTCGAACTGGTGAGCGAAGATGACCAAGCCGACCCGCGCACCGCCACCACCGCCGCACAGCGCCTGACCGACGCCAGCGTCGCCGGCGTGGTCGGCCACACCACCTCAGGCGCCTCCATCCCCGCTTCGCGCGTGTATGAACAGGCCGGCGTGCCGGTCATCACCCCGTCCTCGACCAGCCCCAAGCTCACCCAGCAGAACTACAAGGTCACCTACCGCGTCATCGCCAACGACCTGCAACAGGGCGAGGCCATGGCCAAATACGCCACCGGCACGCTGCAGGTGAAGAAGTTCGCCATCATCGACGACCGCACCGCCTACGGCCAGGGCCTGGCCGACGCCTTCGCCGAGAGCATCAAGAAGATGGGTGGTGAAGTGGTCGGGCGCGAGTTCACCAACGACAAGGCCACCGACTTCACCGCCATCCTCACCAAGATCAAGACCCGCGCGCCCGACGCCGTGTTCTACGGTGGTATGGACGCCCAGGGCGCCCCCATGCTGCGCCAGATGCGCCAGCTCGGCATCGCCGCCACCTTCCTCGGTGGCGACGGCAACTGCACCGCCGAGATGGTCAAACTGGCCGGCGACGCCATGAACGACAAGGTGTTCTGCACCCAGGCCGGCATCCCACTGGCGCTGATGCCCGGCGGCAACGAATTTCTGGCGCGCTTCAAGGAGCGCTTCAACGCCGGCGTGCAACTCTACGCCCCCTACAGCTACGACGCCGCCACCGCGCTCATCGAAGGCATGAAGGCCGCCGACTCGACCGACCCGGCCACGTACCTGCCCGCCATGCAAAAGGTGGACTTCAAGGGCGTGACCGGCAACATCGCCTTCGACGCCAAGGGCGACATCAAGGAAGGCGGCGTCAGCCTGTATCGCTACGCGGATGGCAAGTGGGAGCCGTTGAAGTAAGCACACCGCATCAGCAGGCGGGCGCCCACGTGGTGCCCATGCCGGCGACAAAGACGAACGGATGGGGGCGAAAATGGCGTCCCCATCGCTGTTTACGCGCTGCACGACTACCGCTACGGCGTTTTCCCGGCCAGAACTACCGTTCTGGATACGTTATTGTCGAATACAGGCAAAGGCGTTCAGCCCAAACCTCCTAAAGTCCCTCTGCCTTGTTGCTTGGCAACGCAAATCCGACTACTTGGAGACATCATGAATAATCCGATTACCGTTCTACGCGACACCGTGCCCGTGCCCATGCTGGACGCCGGAAAATGGGAGCGCATCGCTGGCGAGCCGCATACCGTCAACCTCAACGCCTACCTGTCCGACGACGGCACGAAGATCATGGGCACCTGGATCTGCACGCCGGGGAAATGGCGGGTTTCTTACGACAAATGGGAATACTGCGACTTCCGCGAGGGCTATTGCATCATCACCCCCGACGGCAAAGAGCCGATCCATCTCAGGGCCGGTGACATCTTCATCGTTGAGGTCGGCATGAAGGGAACCTGGGAAGTGGTCGAGACCGTTCGCAAGTACTTTGTCTTTGCCTGATTCACCCCCAGCCCTACGCTGAACTGACAAGCTCACGCCCGCAGGCATTTGTTGCCTGCGGGCGTGAGCGTTTTTGGGGGTAGGTTGTAGCCTTGCTTCATTGCAACATCACACCACGCACCACCAGCGTGTAAATCGGCCGGAATACCATAGGGCTCGACGGCAGTATCAAACAATGCGTCGTCTATTTTCGACTGAGTCCACCCACTAAGTTTCGATTCACCCACCCACAGGGCGCGCGATGGCCTGCAGAGCCCACACGTCGAATCTCCGCGGCTGGTTTCAATCCACGCGCCCGTGCAGGACACGACGCTTCAACGGTGTCACTGACCGGCACAATCGAGCCTCCGTTGATCGGCATATAAGGAGCCACTCGAATCGGGCTCTGACGGACGTCGTCGGGGGTAAGAGTCAATGTTTTTTCAGGGTGCTGGCAAGGGTGTTTTTCGCCCGATTCGGACCGCGTCGTCGCGCGCCAGGAGGCCCCGCCGAGGGTCAGGCATAGGCGTTATGGCGCAGGCGGTCAGCCGGCGCACGCGTAGTGCCCGCTGAAACCGTGCTCGCGCTTGAGCGCGGTGTGGATCACCACGCCGGAAGCGCTCTGCGCGCGCCACTGCTCGACCAATGACCGGTACGCGGCAATCGAAGACTGGGCCATCGCCGGCAGTTTCGACTGCCCGAGCGCGGCGGCGATCGCGGCATCCGCAGGCAGGGAGCGCTCGGGGTCGAGCCATCCCTAGATGCGTGCCAGCTCGCACAAGCGGGCCGCCTTGCTGCGCCGCATCAGTTTCGAGCGTGCAGTCTCGCGCTCGGAGTTAACCCTGGCTCACGCGCATCACGGCCTGCCGGTACTCGTACATCTCGATAGTCTTGTGGGCCACCGACTACCTCCTGCCGAAGAAAACAGGGCAGCATAGGAGCGATGGGCCGTTCAAGGTCGAGACGTCCGTCAGCGCAGAGGTGGCTCCATTACGCCGTTCCGGCGCTGGCTCCATTGTGCTGATCATCAACTGGCTCCAATGTGCCGGTCGGTGACACCTCGCAAGGCTGCATCATTTCTGTTTCAATCCACGCTCCCGCGTGGGGCGCGACGAAATGGAGCCTATCAGGAAGGCCGCGAAGGAGCTGTTTCAATCCACGCGCTCTGCGCCTGGGCTGCGAGCTCTTCATCAAGGCGAATCAGAAACAGGAAAAACTGCGAATGCTGCAGGTCAACGTGGCACACTTGAACGGTCTCTAGCAGCCTGTCGGACTTGAGCACTCGCGGCGCGGTATCCGAGGGCTTGATTTTACAATGTGGGAAACAGTCGGCATTTCAGGCTCCAATACGCGGCTTTTCAGTCGAGATCGCAATGCTCCCGTCCTTTTTTCTCACTGCGGACGCAATACGGCCATGCGCTTCAAGTTCCACGCCAGGCACACCAGGGTCCACTCGTTGCGCACGTTGTCGAGTCCGCGCAGCATGAACTGACGAAATCCCATCACCGACTTGATGATGCCGAACACCGGTTCAACGGTCTGTTTGCGCAGCGCGTAGGCTGCGCGGCCCGCCCGGGTCTTGAGCGCGTGCTTCATCTGCGCGACGTGAGTCGCGGGCTGCTCGAGCGGGGTGGGTTCTTCGAAGCGGCTGCGCCAATCCGGATGATGTTGGTCGCGCCCCACCGCGATCAGCGGTTCGATCCCGGCGCTCTGGCAGCACTGCACGTTGCGCTCGCTGAAGAACCCGGTGTCGGCCAGCAGTTGGTCGGGCTGATCGAGCCCTTGGGGCAACGCCTTGATGCGGGCCAGCATCGGTTCGACCTGCTCCTTGTCGTTGCCCGCCTGGGTGAGGTGGGGTGCCATCACCAGCATCGACGCCGTATCGACCGCCGCCTGCGCGTTGTAGCACTGCTCGAAGCCGCCGCCGGCCACCTTCATGATGCGCGAATCTTCATCGGTCAGATTGAGTTGGTCGTGTGCGCGCGCACCCGGGGCAGGCGGAGTCGGCGGCTTGCCGCCGGGCTTCTTGCCAGTGGCCGCCGCCTTGGCCTGGCGCTTGGTCATCTTGACGTCAAACTCGGCCTGTTCGCGCTCGAAGCGCTCCTTGGCGCGCGCCTCGATCTTGGTCTTGGCGGCCGCGATGGCGGCCAGCCGGTCTTCGCGGCGCTTGATTTCCGCGGGCAGATCCACGCCTTCGGGCACATTGCTTCGATCGGCCGCTTCGGCCAACGCGAGTATTTCCTGCACTTCACCCTTGAGTTGAGCTTCGATCTTCTGCGCGTGCCCATAAGAGAGCGCGCTGTGGCGGCTCGCGTTGGCGTGGATCTTGGTGCCGTCCAGGCTCACCGTGCCAAAGCGCGAGAGCTGGTTCTCGCGGGCTACTTGCAGCACCTGCACGAAGACATCGGCGAATTGTTTGCCGAAACGGCGACGAAAAGTCGCCAGCGTATCGTGGTCCGGGTGCTGGTCGCAGGCGATGAAGCGCAAGGCCAGCGAGTCGTAGGTGGCCCGTTCGATCTTGCGGCTCGAGTGCGTCCCCGTCGCATAGCCGTAGATCAGCAGCGACAGCAGCATCGCCGGATGGTAGGCATCGCTGCCGCGGCCCGCATACGCGCGTTCCAGTACCGACAGGTCCAGCCCTTCCACCACATCGACCACGTAGCGCGCCAGGTGCGATTCGGGCAGCCAGTCCTGCACCGAGGGCGGCAACAGGTACTCCGTTTGGCGGTCTATCGGGCGGAAGCGGCTCATGCTCTCAGGTTCCAGGGGCGACGCGGCATTTTACAGGGGGATAGCCCGACAGGCTGCTAGGCTTGGTGACCAGAGACTCCCCCGAAAGGTTCGTTTGTTCAAGTTCCCTGAGGGGGATCCCCCCTCCGCCATCACGCTGATTGATCATTCCGCCGGGAAAAGCCATCAGCAGCAGTGACCATGCTCAAGTGGGAAACACCCCCACGGGCGTGGGGAAGACTGTACTCGCGCGGCATCGGCATCGGGGCGTGGAGAAACACCCCCACGGGCGTGGGGAAGACGCGCTTTGCGTTTTCGGTTTTCACAAACACTTGGAAACACCCCCACGGGCGTGGGGAAGACCGAAGTCAAGGCTGCCGTCCATCGCAATAGTGAGAAACACCCCCACGGGCGTGGGGAAGACCGTTGCTGTCAGATGTCGCGGTACCGACAGACGGAAACACCCCCACGGGCGTGGGGAAGACCCTCTAGGCCGAGGAGCTTCGCCTTGCCAAGCGGAAACACCCCCACGGGCGTGGGGAAGACTCGCCAGCCCTGGAATGTGCCAATCAGGGTGGGGAAACACCCCCACGGGCGTGGGGAAGACCGCATGGCCTACGAATCGAAGGCCGACATCCTGGAAACACCCCCACGGGCGTGGGGAAGACTCGGCCAGCACTTGCGGTTGATCTCCTGGCGGAGAAACACCCCCACGGGCGTGGGGAAGACTCTTTTGCGTGGCTGAGGATTGCGTCGAAAAGGGAAACACCCCCACGGGCGTGGGGAAGACTTGGAAGTGCGCTGCAAGACAGCGTTCTAAACAGAAACACCCCCACGGGCGTGGGGAAGACCGGCTTGCTCTGCAATGCACGATACTCGTGTCGGAAACACCCCCACGGGCGTGGGGAAGACAACACACCTGCCCGCGAGCACCATCGAACGACGGAAACACCCCCACGGGCGTGGGGAAGACCGATACACACAGTCTGGCGATGCAGCAGTCTCAGAAACACCCCCACGGGCGTGGGGAAGACGATGGTCGCAAGTGCTTGCTGCGCAACATCCCAGAAACACCCCCACGGGCGTGGGGAAGACCTCTCGCTAACCGTGGGTGGTTAGGGCCAACCAGAAACACCCCCACGGGCGTGGGGAAGACGGCCCGGCAATAGCGGGCGTCTCGACTGGGCTGGAAACACCCCCACGGGCGTGGGGAAGACATCCCGTTCTGATGAGCAAGTATCTGCGCGAGAGAAACACCCCCACGGGCGTGGGGAAGACCGGCGCTCGCGCAGGCGGTGGTGCTCGCCTTTGGAAACACCCCCACGGGCGTGGGGAAGACTGGCCGTCGAGAAATTCTCAGCAGCATCGCTCAGAAACACCCCCACGGGCGTGGGGAAGACCTCGCGCGGCCGACGCGTAGCCTCTTGACATCAGAAACACCCCCACGGGCGTGGGGAAGACATAGCGCCCGGCCCGATGGTGCGCATGACCGCGGAAACACCCCCACGGGCGTGGGGAAGACTGGCCTTGAGCGTGGCGACGGCGCTGATGGCCGGAAACACCCCCACGGGCGTGGGGAAGACGTCGCGCAGCATGTTGCGGGCGCGCTCGGTCCAGAAACACCCCCACGGGCGTGGGGAAGACGGCAGTCAGTGCGGCCATGGTCAGCCCTCCTTAGAAACACCCCCACGGGCGTGGGGAAGACACTTCGAGTTCCCAGTGGCCGCCTCCACTCTCAGAAACACCCCCACGGGCGTGGGGAAGACGCACACCATACCGCACAGACCGCACACCCTCTAGAAACACCCCCACGGGCGTGGGGAAGACAGCTCGTCAGTGCTGACCGCATCTTTCGCAGCAGAAACACCCCCACGGGCGTGGGGAAGACAGCTGGGCGACGTGCTGTACACGCGCAAGGTGAGAAACACCCCCACGGGCGTGGGGAAGACTACCTGGGCCAGTGTCAGCTCTAGGCCCGGACGGAAACACCCCCACGGGCGTGGGGAAGACGCGCCAACGAGCACTTCGCCCTGTCGCAGCTGAGAAACACCCCCACGGGCGTGGGGAAGACCCTTCACACTGCACAGCAGGGCCTGTGGCCGCGGAAACACCCCCACGGGCGTGGGGAAGACGGGCCTGGAGGCGCTGTCAAATGAAGCGGACCGGAAACACCCCCACGGGCGTGGGGAAGACTCGGACTCGTGCCGCCCCGTGGCCAGCCCGCCGGAAACACCCCCACGGGCGTGGGGAAGACACGGCCACCACGCGGCAGCGGCAGCCCCAGCCGGAAACACCCCCACGGGCGTGGGGAAGACCTCCGTGCGCGCTGATGTACTCGCCGACGTGCGGAAACACCCCCACGGGCGTGGGGAAGACCAAACACGGCCTACCTAATCGGAGGCGGCACTAGAAACACCCCCACGGGCGTGGGGAAGACGACTTCTTGCGCGCGGGAGAGGCTGGGCTTTCGGAAACACCCCCACGGGCGTGGGGAAGACCATATCCAGCGCATCCAAAGCGGCATCTTCGTGGAAACACCCCCACGGGCGTGGGGAAGACACACTGAGGCCAACGGCACTAAGCCTCGTGCCGGAAACACCCCCACGGGCGTGGGGAAGACCCGCCAACCGTGTGCTGGAGACGTACCTAGATGGAAACACCCCCACGGGCGTGGGGAAGACCAGCAGCGCGTCCTGCGCCTGGTGCTGGCCATGGAAACACCCCCACGGGCGTGGGGAAGACGTCGGCCGCGGCTACCTGGTCAAGCTGCTGAAAGAAACACCCCCACGGGCGTGGGGAAGACGAAGACAACGCTGCTGAGGTACCGGCGGCGAAGGAAACACCCCCACGGGCGTGGGGAAGACTGCTTCCTGCGCGACCCCCAGCACTTTGCAGAAGAAACACCCCCACGGGCGTGGGGAAGACTCGGCCAGTCTTCGTCGGGCACAACATTGCTTCGGAAACACCCCCACGGGCGTGGGGAAGACTCAGCGCTTTTTGCTGCTGCGATTTCGTAGGTGGAAACACCCCCACGGGCGTGGGGAAGACCGCTCGTGCCCAGGGTGAATGAAAAGCGCAGCAGAAACATCCCCACGGGCGTGGGGAAGACTTACACAATGCGCCTTGAGTGCTGGGTTAATAAGAAACACCCCCACGGGCGTGGGGAAGACGTTGCCGGTCGTGTTCGGGCAAGACAGCTAAGGGAAACACCCCCACGGGCGTGGGGAAGACCGCCACCGCCCGGCGACCTTGTGTCAAGCGTATGAAACACCCCCACGGGCGTGGGGAAGACGGCGACGCGGCGGACGCGGTGCAGGCGCATGAAGAAACACCCCCACGGGCGTGGGGAAGACGGCAAAACGGACTTTGCTGGCACGGTCCCTTCGGAAACACCCCCACGGGCGTGGGGAAGACTCCCTTCCGGGTCGCAGAAGCCCGTGCAGATTGGAAACACCCCCACGGGCGTGGGGAAGACCCACGCGGTGCGGCGGGCGTCATGGTCGTAGAAGAAACACCCCCACGGGCGTGGGGAAGACTGGAAAAAGCGGACTGATCCGCATCACTCGATAGAAACACCCCCACGGGCGTGGGGAAGACGCACGGCGGGCGCTGCCGCCCGCGTGAGCACACGAAACACCCCCACGGGCGTGGGGAAGACCCTGCGTGGCAATCGTTACCGCACCCGATTTGAGAAACACCCCCACGGGCGTGGGGAAGACTAAGCGGCAAGTAGGCGAATTGTCATGCTGTTAGAAACACCCCCACGGGCGTGGGGAAGACCGTGCGGCGAGTCGGATGCGGTACTCGACCACAGAAACACCCCCACGGGCGTGGGGAAGACATGTCTTCGACGCGGTACGGATAGCCGAAAGGGGAAACACCCCCACGGGCGTGGGGAAGACGGCCGCAGCCCTCAGAAAGCTGGTGGAGTGCAGGAAACACCCCCACGGGCGTGGGGAAGACGCCCCGCCTGACTCCGGCGCCAACTACGGCGAAGAAACACCCCCACGGGCGTGGGGAAGACTGCCGCAAATCGACCCCGACGAGCACGGCTGGAGAAACACCCCCACGGGCGTGGGGAAGACCGCCTGCGGCTTGGACAGGAGCAGCACGAAGTAGAAACACCCCCACGGGCGTGGGGAAGACCAGGACTCGCAGCCATCATGGTCTTGCGGACAAGAAACACCCCCACGGGCGTGGGGAAGACCGTGCCACTTCCGCAGCCATGTCCTCGAACGAGGAAACACCCCCACGGGCGTGGGGAAGACGGTGGGACACACTATGCGACAGTGGTGCATCAAGAAACACCCCCACGGGCGTGGGGAAGACGATCCCAGCACGGGCGTTTGTGTATATCGCGTAGAAACACCCCCACGGGCGTGGGGAAGACGATGCAGCGGTCCATACCGGGCTTGGCGATTCGGAAACACCCCCACGGGCGTGGGGAAGACCCCTGCTGCTATAAAACCTTGACGCGCGGATCGGAAACACCCCCACGGGCGTGGGGAAGACAGACGATTATCTGCCAATCCGTCTCGCCGTCAAGAAACACCCCCACGGGCGTGGGGAAGACCCGTCCTTGCAGCCAAGATCGACGTCGAAGTCGGAAACACCCCCACGGGCGTGGGGAAGACCAGGCTGCGATGCGCGCGGCTGCGACCGACAAGGAAACACCCCCACGGGCGTGGGGAAGACGCCCGGCGTGACGGATCGGGACGTTATTGGCAGGAAACACCCCCACGGGCGTGGGGAAGACCCACGATCAGGCCGCGCTCCACCGCTTTGTCAAGAAACACCCCCACGGGCGTGGGGAAGACACCTACATCTAGTACTCGCTGCCACTCCAAACTACAAAATACAAGGCAGGGACCTAACTGAAGGTCTCGATAATGAGCTGCAGGCCCGAGAGCTCAACAATCGGCTTACGGGGCGGACCTATGGTGCGAATTTCATACCCGGGAGACTGTGAAATTGAGCGGAACATCACTATCCCGGACTCGGGCGGGCAATGCTTGTAAAGGTAATCAATCACTGTCGTCGCTACCGAATCCTTGATGCCGGAAACGAACACATTCGGTCTCGGCTCGATGAACCACAACTTCATCCGTCCACGAACAGCCGGCGGCAGATCATTTGCTACGACGACGAGCATTACCACCTCCGAAAATGCCTTGAATATCCTCACCTACCTTTGCCAACAGCTCCATTTCGATGACTCGCTCCCGAAACGTCGCAGACACCTTGTGCTTGTCGTAACGACCGGCCAAGTCCCGGGTGAGCGCAAACGCAAGGTCGATGCACAATCGCTCTTTGTAGAGGTCGGCTAGATCGTAGACAAATGGCAGAGGACTGCCGGAATGGATGAAGCCGATGTGCGGCGAGTACCCCATGCTATGGACCGCCGAGCAGAGGATGCCGTACAGCGCAGCATTGGCCGCTGTGAGCACCTGATTAGTCACATCGCCCAACTCGAACTTGCCTGGGGTGAAATGACGCCCTTTCCACCCGACCTGATACTCCTCGGCCATCCGCTGATAGAGGGCACGTACCCGATACCCCTCCATCCCCATCATTTCCTGCAAACTCTTGCCTTCCAGCTCAGCGTTGGGGAAACGTCGAGCAAACATTCGACGTGCCACCGCCAGGGACTTCTCCGTATCTGAGGCGAGCTCAATTTGCTGCTTCAGGTTGCGTGTATCGGCCGTAGGCAAAAAACCCGCTGCATAGAACAGCAGGCTGTCCTCCCCTACCCAGCAAATTGAACAATTCGCTGACACGGCCGTCTTCACCGCATCATGGGTGACCGTGGTGCCCGGCCCCAATAGCAGCGCATTCAGGGTCGCCACCGGCAAGGGCACCACATTGTTGTCAGCGTCAACCCATTTGATACTGCTGTCGTCGACCTCCAGACGACCGCGCTCCAGGTAAAGGAACGGATACTTGTCTTTCACCTGGGGCAGAGAGTCACGGGTGATCTTGACGAACAGTCGCTGACCGGCGGTCATCTCACCCCTCCCACTTCTGCACGCTTACCTGACGATCCCGATACTTCTTGTGCTGGCCGAACTGCAGCGGCACATCATTGAGACTCAGCACCTCACCCTCGTGTGCGCCTTGCAGGACGCGCAGCGCGAATTCTCGCTTCTTCTCCACCGCTAACGCCTTGCCAGCCTGCCGAGCCTGCGCGGCCGAGTCAAAGCGCCCCTGAAAGATGAACTCGCTGGGTACGCAGTTCTTGCGGCCCAGATACAAGTCCCAGACGGGGTTGCGCAAGGCGTCGGCGGCAGCATCGATCAGCGCAGCCGGCGCCTGCAGGGCCACCGCATATGCCATGTCTTGCAGGTAGTAGCGGTAGGTCATCTTGGTGCCACTACCGACAGCCCTCTTTCCTTCACTTGTTTTCGGGATAAGCAGGCTCTGCCAGGAGTCCCGATCGTCATAACCGCTGCCTACCATGTGGAAATCACGCAGCAAGGGCTGGCGCGGCAGCGCCATTCCGTGACGATCCTGCGTCACATAGGCCTCGACCTGCATATCCAGGTCAGCCCACGCTGCCAGCCAGTCACGTTCATCGCCGCTCGCACCTCGGGCGCAGCACAGCAGCCCCAGCACGCCGGATTTGGTGGGAAAGTCCAGACTGTCACGCCGACCGAAGCGGGAGTCATGCCCCCATGACTGCAGCGGCGCTTCCAGCCACAACAACAAGTAGGGATCGCTCATCGCTCGCCTCAGCACACATGGCTTTGTAGTTTGGCGATCAGATCGTCGATGCTGAAATTTTCGTCTTCGCCCCAGTCGTAGCTACCCTGCTTGCCGAACAGCGAGCCCGACAGCTTCTCCTTCTTGTCCAGGTAGCTCTTGAGCGCCTCGATGCTGGGCTGGAGATAGCCGCCCTCCCTGCTCTTCGGCACAGGCGTCTCGAAGGGCGCCTGCAGGCGTTGTCCCTTACGGACCAGGGCGCGGGCAAACTCCCATGGGCTGGCGCCGGACTGAGTAGCTTGGCGGGCATTGGGCACGGCAACGAACAACGCCTGTGTAAAGGCGGCAATCGCCTTCTGCAAATCGTCTTCGCCGAGGGTCTGCGCCAGTTGGCCAATATCGAGGCTGACATAGCGGTAGTAGGTTGCCGAATTGAACTCCAGGCTGCCCATGTGCGCCGAACCCGGCTCGGTCTGCAAGTCATCCAGCGCGGTGAAGAACTCCACTTCGTTACTGACCCGATGAGTGGAGATGGCATGAGCAAAGGAGGCCGCCGCTTCGACATTCATGTCGGCAGCCTTGGCGACCATACGGCCGAACAGGGCAATATCCAGCGCGTCCACAGCAGGGTTGATGGCCTTCTTCGCCACTTTGGCCAACTCCTTATCTTTGAACTTCGTCGCATCGAACTCCAATTCGCGCGCGTACTCAGCAAAGGCGTGGGCCTCCGTTTCGCTGATGAACAGCAACGTATCGTCGATCAGGAGTTCGGCGATTTTTTTGCCACAAGCCTGCGCTGCAGTTTCATCGGCCCCCGCTTGACGGCAGGCACGGACAAACAGGCTTTCCGCCTGTTTGGTGCGCGTTGCGAGCTTGATGCCGAAGGCCGGCATGGCGAGGCGCACCTGACGTTTCCAGCATTGCGAGCTAACCCGTGCACGGGTCACGCCGCCGACCACAGCGGTTTTCGGCGCACCGACATCGTCGCGGTTAAGGCAGGTCACCGGGAAGGACTGCAGGATGTGGTACTCGATACGGGTATTGGTATAGGAATTGATCATGGCAAATATCCTGTTCAGGCAAAGGGACTGTCGAGAAGGGGTACGATCTGCAGCAGGCCGCAACCAAAGGTGCGCGCACGACCAACACCCTTGGCGAAACTGTTACGAAACTGAGTACGGTCAGCGACCTCAAGCTGGCCTTGCACGTGGGCTTGGGCGAGGGTGACCGGGTGTTGCTGCTTGTCCTTGAACTGCAGCACATCCACCCGATCCACCTGCAGGCGCTCGCGGAGCACCTGAAACCCCCAGCTCTGCACAGCGCGCTCGCAGAACCAGTCGGCGATGGCCTCACGACCTTTGACCGGCACCAGTCTGCGGCTAGCGCTGTCGCGTCGAGTTGGATTGACGATCACCTTGAAGCGATAGCGATCATGCTCGAGGAAGCTGTCGGCAATGGGCTTGCTCTGCACTTGGCCGTACTGCCCATCAATGTGCTCGGCGGGCATGCGATCGGCAAGCAGGAGAATACGCCGGCCATGAAAATCGCCGCCCTGGTCGGCGTACAGGATGCCGCTGGTCTGACTGGCGCTCTTTTCTTCAGCGCTGCGAACATCTTCATAGAGGCTATAGACCACTCGATGCAGCGAATAGGGATCAGTAATCCGGAGCGCCTTGCTGGCTTGGCGGTCAAGATGCAGGACGCTGGCAATCAGGCTCATACACCCGCCTCCTCGACACTCGCAACCTGCCCGTAGAACTCCTGCGCCCATTCCGCTTTGACCTGCTGCGCATTGAACGGGAAGCGCCGCAGCTGCCGGAGCAATCGTGTGTAGTCCAGCGGCTGACCGGCCTTGCTGTCGATCAGCGAGAATACCGGGCGGAGGATGCGGCACAGTTCGGCCAAATCATCGCAAGCCAGCACGCGGCGCAGGCGGGCCTTGGCTTGATCACTGGCATTGCCCTTCTCATAGCACGCAGCGATGGCACGTCCCAGCCTCATGCTGCCATTGCGCTCGGCTTTCGCCTTGGCGATAGCCGCCACCACGGTAACGAATGGCAGGCGCTCGCGCTCCTGCTCCAGATCGATGCCGTAAGCTGCAAGCAACTCCCAGCTCTGATATTCAGTCGCCGGGTTGTCCGCTCGGCACAGGCGTGCCGCCATGCCCTTGTTCTCGGCACACAGCTTGAGCACGCCGGCAACGAAGCGCTCTTCCCGGCTGGGTGGCTTCTTTTCCGGGCTTTGTTCTTGAGATTGCATAGGCTCCATCCCTTTACGCCTCCTGACGCAGATATTTGCTGTTGTTCGGTCGACACTTGGCCCAGGCATCCAACTGACGAGCTGTTTCCCGCGGGCAGAAGCGGTCGTAGGCCTGCTGGACGTAGCCAGCGAAGGTCATGCGCAACTGATGGCGCTGCTCGGCGCCGTGTTCGTCCGGCTCGCAGGCGTCCACCAACGCCTGAAAATGACGTTCACATAGTTGCCAGAGCAGTGAGCAAGCTTGAGCCGCCAACTTGCCGCCGGCTTTGTTGCCATCCACTTTCTGCTCTTTAAAGAAAGCCAGAACCCGGCCATAAAGCCCTCTGGCCTGCTCGTCCAGGGCATCCATCTCGGCCTTGAGTTGTGTAAACCAGAGGCTGCCCAACATGGCGCTGTGC
Source organism: Thauera sp. (assembly GCA_034675825.1). Classification (GTDB taxonomy): domain Bacteria; phylum Pseudomonadota; class Gammaproteobacteria; order Burkholderiales; family Rhodocyclaceae; genus Thauera. The sequence continues at coordinate 13,773 of JAUCCW010000004.1, forward strand.
AGCCAGACCTGCGATTCGACGAAATCGTCGCTGCCCGAAACGAACTGCTCCCCGGCATTGCTGCTAACCCGCAGGCCACCTGACCAGAGAGCAAAAGCCTCAGTTGCATCACGGGCGCGATCCAGTCCGGCACGAAGCTGCAGACTCTGAGATCCCTGCTTGGCGCTCTGATCGATGAAGCTCAGCAGCGAGGTCAACTCGCGCCACGGCCGTTTATCTGGGTCGGCCCATAGCGCCTTGGGCTCTTTGCTGGAGTGATTGACTGCCACACTCGGATCGCAGACGCCCTCCTTGTAACTGGCGTGAGCCAGGCCCTCTGAGTAATGCAGGCCCTCTTCGGCCAGCAGGCAGAAACGGCACAGCGGCACCAGACGACCCATCAACGATTGCTTGAGCTCACCGGCAACGGGGCAATCCTCACCTGTCGGCATCTGCTCCCATGGGGCCGCGCCGATACCTTTCGGGAAGATCATCGCCTGCTCGACCTGTCTGGCCGTCAGCAGGTTGAGCCACAGTGTTTCTTGCAGACTGTTGCCGATCAAGAAGCTGTGCAGCAAGCCCATGTACGCCACGGCTGGCCCTGGTTTGCTAGAGGAAGGCTTGCCCTTATCGTTGCGTTTGCCTGCATAGCCAGGGGACAGCACAACGCTGTTGTCGACCTTTTTGCCAGACAGGGCAAAGGCCATCAGGCTCACCAGCAGCAGCGCCTTTTCACCATCATCCAGCGTGCGCTCCACCTGCCCATGGTTCAGCACTGTAGTGTTACCCGTAGCCACTTCCGGAAGCACGGCACCGTAGCGTTGCAGATCGGCCGCATGAATGGCCGGGATCTGCAGAAACGGGCGCTCACCATACAGATAGAAGCGCTCATGCCAGCGATGCAGATAGGCCAGGCAACTGCGCGCCAGGCCTTCGGCGCCGAGTGCCCACCAGGCCTGATCATCAGCCGGCGTTGCTGCCGCCTGAGCGATGGCCAGCAGCAACTTCATCACAGCAATTTTCTGCACCGGCTTGCCACCCAGACTGCGGTACTGCGGGTTCTCGAATAGCTGCGCCAGGCTGACACGCCCGACGCCTGCGACCGGTATCCAGGGTTCGTCGACCAGATTGAAGCGGTTCTCCATCGTTTTCATCTTTTCTCCTTGATGACCCGATACCCCAAGTCATGGCGATACTCCAGGGTGTGCTTCGTGTGTACTTGAGCGCCTTGCAGTCCGCGCAGCGTGTCAGTTTCATCGACCAGCGCCACACGCAAAATGGCCTCATCCCAAGCCGGATCGCCCAGATAAAAGCAGTGCTGCAAACCAAACTTGGTCAGGGTGTCGATGGACAAGCATTCGGGCGCATCCTGTACGCGCACCAGAACGATCTGCCGCATCAGGCTGGCGCTAAGCTGGCGCCAGCCGTGCCTGTCCAGCGTGTGCCTGCTTTTGGGCAGTAGAAGCTGAGTGCCATCCAGCAGCGTCAGGCGGGTTGCCTGCTGCTCTGGCACCTGCACTGCGCCGCGCAGTAGCAGCACCTCGTGACTTTCCAGTTCGCTGTAGCGGGTCTGCGCCTTACTTTCCGGCAGGGTGTTGCCGTCTTCGGCCAAGGTCACCCGTGCCAATTGGGCCAGGGTCTTGCGCCCTTTGCGGCGCGGCGTGCCGTTATCCAGCTCGTGCAGCCACTGCGCCATGGCGCCGTCTTCCTGGCGCTGCACATAGGTCTGCTCGATCAGTGGCCGGATATCGTGCGGCAGGTGCAGCGACGCCCTCCCCCGCCAGACTTCCAGACTGCGGCACAGCACATAGGGGCTGTAGACGTAGGCAGTGCTGCCAAAAACCGCGACGGGGGATGCAATCGCCTCATCCAGATCAGGGGCCAACACCCAGGCTTCGCAACAGGCTTGCGGCTCTCTTGGCGTGCCGGCATGTCGCCATAACCGCCCCAGGCGCTGCAGCAGCATGTCGGACGGCGCAAAGCGGGTGACCATAAAGTCAGCGTCGATATCCAGCGACTGCTCAAGAATCTGCGTGCCGACCAAAATCCGTCCCTGCTGCGCTCTGTCCTGCCAGCCGTCCTTGCCAAACAGGTTGACCCAACGGTCCTCGATGCGCTGGCGATCATCAGCGGTAAACCGCGAATGGAGCAGACCACAGGCGACACCCAGCTCAGCGGCGCGAGCAGCAAGGTCGAGATAGCGCTCCTGCGCTTCGACCACGGTGTTCTCTATCCACAGCACCTGCTGACCACGACTCGCCCGATCCAGCGCCTCGACCAGAGCCGTGCGCGGGTCATCGAAGAGAAGGATGTTCACCCCATGGCCCTCGCCAGCAGGAACGGGCCATTCGCTCACCGCGTGGTGACGCGGTGCGGCTGAAATCAACGGGTAGGCCTCTTGACTGACGACGGCGCCCAGCAATTGCTGGCGACGATCCCGATTCAGCGTGGCGCTGAGGATGATGACGGTGCAATGCAGCTCACGTAGCAACTCAACGAGCGCATTCAGGAGCGTGCTGGTGTAAGCGTCGTAGGTATGCACCTCATCGAGGATCACCACCTTGCCAGCCAGACCAAAAGCCCGCACAAAACCGTGCTTGACGTTCATTGCGGCCATCAAGGCCTGATCGATGGTGCCGACCGCGAAGGGCGCCAGCAAACCGCGCTTGGCGTGATTGAACCAAGCGCCTCCCGGACGTCCCTCTTCGCCCATTTCGGTGTCCAGCAACCAGGCCTTGCCGTGTAGTAACAGGGAGCGATGGCGACAATCTGCAGCGAGGGTGTCCTTCAGAAACCTGTTGAATCGCTCGAAGATCTTGTTGGAAGTAAGTTGGGTCGGCAGGGCGAAATAAATTCCGCTTGCCTGACCAGATTCCAGCAAACGATAGGCCACGTACAACGCTGCCTCCGTCTTACCCAGGCCCATGGGCGCCTCCAACACATAGACACCCGGACCATCAACCGCGTCAATCAATTGCTGCTGAGCAGGACGCGGGGCGAAACCAAAAACCTGCTCAAACGAAAGCCCCGCACGATAGCTGGGCCGAATGAAGCCCGCGTTATCCAGAGCGGGCTCGATGCGCTCCCGCCACGGCAGCAACGGATCCTCGAAGAACAGGCCTGAACCAACCCAGTCCGCCACTGAAGTCAGTCCGGCCAACAACCGGGCCTGCGGTACCGACTCGACTTTCGGCCAATCGCAGCCTAGGCGAGCCTTCAAGTCGGCAACGAGTGCTGCACGCTCCTGCTGCCATGCGGCACCACCAAAAACCTCATCTTCAGCCCTGTACCCTGCAATTGGAGGTGAGAAGCCGTGATGCTGCCCAAGGATTTCGGCAATGTAGGGCGGCGTATTGAGAGCCTTCGCTGCCACCTCGCTGACACCTGCATGCCCTCCCCATCGCTTCTCAAGGTCGGGATTAACGCTTGCGAGAGGCTTTAGCGACTGAGCATCTGAACATGCACGGCGCAGTTTTTCGTAGAAACAGGGACTGATCTTGCCAACGTCATGACTAGCCGCCGCCAGCTCAGCCCCCTCCGGGAACAACGCCCTTCTTATTGCGTTCGGGTAGCGCGACATGAGGCTGTGTGCGACGGCACCAACAATGTGGCAATGCTCAATCACCGACCGCCCAACCACGACCTGCCCATCCGTTCTTTCAAACGTCTTGGCTGGGCATACATGAAACGACGGGGCTACCGAGCCTTGTGAGACCCGTGTGGAGCGTCTTGGAATCATAAACATCTCAGCAGCTCCAGCGGAGCGCGTCTTGAGGATTTCGGGAGGTTCTGCGCGAGATCAAATGCCTCAGAGGCAAGTGCGACATCATATCCACTCGACATTCAGAGTATGACGCCAGTTAAGCGCGTTTTCTTTGTCGGGTCCGTCTGGCTCGCTTTCTGACATCGGAAACTATGGCCATCCAGGCCACAATCACTTGCAGCGCCAAGCCGGGCAGCCACGCCCAAACCTTGGCGGTCACGGCCGCACAAACCACCTCAGCGTAGCCAATAGAGCCTCTTTGGCGACATCAAGCACATTCCTGAATCCGTTCAGGGTAATCCGCAACATCACCTGAATTGTGCCCCGCACCACCTCCTGCCCAACGTCCAAACGCTCCTTCAGCCCGCGCAACCGGACGATCACGGATCCAGCACAACAATCCATTGGCATTTTGTACCGCACCGCAGCACCCAACCACGGCAGCGCCGCCCAGCGGCAGCCCGCGCCGCTGCCCGGTTTTTGTGCAGAATACGCAAGCTTTTGTCCCATTCGCGACTATCGCGGGGGTGACAAGGGGAGGAAGGGGCGCCACCAATACGGCGCCAACGAGGGGAGACAAGACCTCGCAGATGCAGCAGAAGACAACATCAGCCATCACTTGAATTCGCCGGAGGATCAAGCATGAAGCACAGCATCGTTGCAATCGCGATCATGAGCATCGGACTGGGCGCGGCCCAGGCGCAGGACGTCGTCAAGCTGGGCAACGCGGCGCCGCTGACCGGCACCATTTCGCACCTGGGCAAGGACCTGGAAAACGGCAGCCGCATGGCGGTCGATGCGATCAATGCCCAGGGCGGCGCCGATATCGGTGGCAAGAAGGTGAAGTTCGAGCTCATCGGCGAGGATGACCAGGCCGACCCGCGCACCGGCACCACCGTGGCGCAGCGGCTGGTGGATGCGGGGGTGAAGGGGGTGATCGGGCACCTGAACTCGGGCACTTCGATTCCGGCATCGCGCATCTACGATCAGGGCGGTGTGCCGCAGATTTCGCCGGCGTCGACCAACCCCAAGCTGACCCAACAAAACTTCAAGGGCGTGTTCCGCACCATCGCCAACGACGTGCAGCAAGGTGGCGCGCTGGGCGACTTTGCGGTGAAGACGCTGGGCGCCAAGAAGGTGGCGATCATCGACGACCGCACGTCCTACGGTCAGGGCCTGGCCGACGAGACCGACAAGGCGGTGAAGGCGGCGGGGGCGCAAGTGGTTGCGCGTGAATTCACCACCGACAAGGCGACCGACTTCAACGCCATCCTGACCAAGATCCGCGCCACCGCGCCTGATGTGGTGTTCTTCGGCGGCATGGATGCCCAGGCCGGCCCGATGCTGCGCCAGATCAAGCAGCTTGGCATCAACACCCAGTTCCTCACCGGTGACGGTGGCTGCAGCCCGGAGATGATCAAGCTCGCGGGCGACGCTATCAACTCGAACACCTATTGTTCGATGGCCGGCCTGCCGCTGGACAAGATGCCGGGCGGTGCCAAGTTCCGCGCCGATTACAAGGCACGCTTCAACGGCGACGTGCAGCTCTACGCCCCGTATGCCTACGACGCGGCGATGGCGATCGTGAAGGCGATGGAAAAAGCCGGTTCGGTCGAGCCTGCCAAGTACCTGCCCGAGCTCAAGACCATCAACTTTGAAGGCGTCACCGGCAACGTGGCTTTCGACGCCCAGGGCGACATCAAGGAAGGCGCGGTGACCATGTACCAGTTCAAGGACGGTGCCTGGCTGGCCCTGTAAGCCCGCCGCTCGTCCTGTCTGAAATTACCCTCACGCCCACTGCGTGAGGGGCAAGGCCTGCGGGCTGCGTCGCCGCCAGCCTGCATACCTTGCCCCTCCAACCCGCATGCACTCACAGGCTAAGCGGGCCACTCCGACCTCCTTTCGGCGTAAAAAGCTCAACATGGAAACCCTCATCCAGCAACTCATCAATGGCCTGGTGATCGGCAGCGTGTATGCACTCATCGCACTGGGCTACACGATGGTGTACGGCATTCTCGGCCTCATCAACTTCGCCCATGGCGACGTGCTGATGGTGGGCGCGCTGACTGCCTTGCAGACCATGATGTTCCTGATGGGCGTGGCGCCCGGGCTGTCGCCGATCTACATGCTGACGATCGCGCTCATGGTGGCGATCCCGGTGTGCATGACGCTGGGCTTTCTCATGGAGCGGCTGGCCTACCGACGGCTGCGCAACGCGCCCCGCCTGGCGCCGCTGATCACCGCGATCGGCATGTCCTTCTTGCTGCAGACGGTGGCGATGATCATCTGGGGGCGCAACTACCACACCTTTCCGCAGCTCATCTCCACCACGCCGCTGGAGCCGATTGCGGGCGTGTTCATCACCCCGGTGCAGGTGGTGATCATCATTGCCTCGGCAGCGATCATGATCGGCCTGTCGTTGCTGGTGACGCGCAGCAAGATCGGCCGCGCCATGCGCGCCACCGCCGAGAACCACCGCGTCGCCAGCCTGATGGGCGTTGACACCAACGCCGTCATCGCTTTCACCTTCGTAGTCGGTGCGGCGCTGGCCGCGATCGCGGGGGTGATGTTCGCCAGCAACTACGGCATCGCCCACTACGGCATGGGCTTCATGCCCGGCCTCAAGGCCTTTACCGCCGCGGTGCTGGGCGGCATCGGCAACCTGGGCGGGGCCATGCTGGGGGGCATCGTGCTCGGCCTGGTCGAATCCTTCGGTGCGGGCTACATCGAACACCTGAGCTTCGGCTTTCTGAACTCGTCCTATCAGGACATCTTCGCCTTCATCATTCTGGGCCTGGTGCTGATCTTCAAGCCCACCGGACTGCTCGGCGAACGTGTGTCGGACCGGGCATAAGGGGCCAGACGATCATGAACGAACTCGTCTCCGCCGTACCCTGGTTGGGCAAGCGCAACCCGATGGCAGCGCGCTGGCTGATCATCATCATCGCCCTCGCAGCGCCCATCATTGCCTGGCAATTTGGCCGCAGCTGGGTGCGCATCCTCGACTTTGCTCTGCTCTACATGATGCTGGCGCTGGGCCTGAACCTGGTGGTGGGCTTTGCCGGCCTGCTCGACCTGGGCTACATCGCCTTCTACGCGGTCGGGGCCTACGCCTTCGCGTTTCTGGCCTCGCCCCACTTCGACGTCCATATGCCGTTCTGGATCGTGCTGCCGCTGGCGGCGGGCTTCGCGGCGCTGGCGGGCATCATGCTGGGCTTTCCGGTGTTGCGATTACGAGGCGATTATCTCGCCATCGTCACCCTGGGCTTCGGTGAGATCGTGCGCATCTTCCTGCTCAATCTGAACTACCCGATCAACATCACCAACGGGCCGCAGGGCATCAACATGATCGATCCGATCAACCTGTTTGGCTGGGACCTGTCGCGCAATCTGCAGATCACCGAGAACTTCTCCATCCACTCGCTGTTTCTGTACTACTACTTCTTTCTGCTGTGCGTGGTGGGCTCGATCCTGTTCGTGCAGCGTCTGCAGATCTCGCGCATTGGCCGCGCCTGGGCGGCGATGCGCGACGACGAACTCGCCGCCAAGGCCATCGGCATCAACACGCGCAACATGAAGCTGTTGGCGTTTTCGCTCGGCGCCACCTTTGGCGGCGTGGCGGGCGCGCTGTTCGGCGCCTTTCAGGGCTTCGTCAGCCCGGAGAGCTTCAGCCTGATGGAATCGATTGCGGTGCTGACCATGGTGGTGTTCGGCGGCATGGGCAACATCGCCGGCGCCATCGTCGGTGCCTTCGTGCTCGCCCTGCTGCCCGAAATCCTGCGTGACGTGGCCGTGCCCATGCAACAGACCCTGTTCGGCACCGTGATCCTCGACCCCGAAGTGCTGCGCATGCTGCTGCTGTCGCTGGCCATGATCCTGATGATGTTGCTGCGCCCCTCGGGGCTGATCCCCGCGCGCGCGCGCTACGCCCACGCCAAGAACATGAAGCGGGAGGGCGCAAAGTGATCACCCTGCTCGAAGCCCGCAACATCGGCAAACGCTTCGGCGGTCTGCAGGCGCTGACCGAGGTCTCGCTCACCATCCGCAAGGGCGAGGTTCTACGGCCTGATCGGCCCCAACGGCGCCGGCAAGACGACCTTTTTCAACGTGCTCACCGGCGCATACACGCCCGATGGCGGCGAGTTTGTGTTCAACGGCAGCGAACTGCCCAGCGGCAAGCCGCACAAGATCGTCGGCCGCGGCATCGCCCGCACCTTCCAGAACATCCGCCTGTTTCGCGACCTCACCGCGCTCGAAAACGTCATGGCCGGCCACCACATCCGCACCAAGGCGGGCGTGTGGGGCGTGCTGACGCAGAACCGCTTCACCCGCGAAGAAGAACGCCTCACCACCCAGCGCGCCTACGAACTGCTCGACTACGTGGGCATCGGTCGCTTTGCCGAGGTGGTGTCGAAGAACCTGTCCTATGGCGACCAGCGCCGGCTGGAAATTGCGCGCGCACTGGCGACCGAGCCACAGCTGCTGGCACTGGACGAGCCCGCGGCCGGCATGAACGCCACCGAAACCGGACAGCTGAAAGTGCTGATCGAACAGATCCGCCGCGACGGCATCACCGTGATGCTGATCGAGCACGACGTGAAGCTGGTCATGGGCTTATGCGACCGCGTCGCGGTGCTCGATTTCGGCAAGAAGATCGCCGAGGACATACCCACCGTGGTGCAGAAGGACGAAGCAGTCATCGCCGCCTACCTGGGCGGAGGCAAGCATGCACACTGATCCCGGCTCTCCCCTGCTGCAGTTGAAGAACCTGCAAATCTCCTACGGCGGCATTCAGGCCGTGAAGGGCATCGACCTCGAACTGTGGGCAGGTGAACTGGTGTGCCTGATCGGCGCCAACGGCGCCGGCAAGACCACCACGCTAAACGCCATTGCCGGCGTGCAGCCGATTGCCGGTGGCGACATCATCTACGCCGGCGACACGATCAACGTCCTGCCAGCGCACAAGCGCCTGCGTCGCGGCGTGGCGCTGGTGCCCGAGGGGCGCGGCATCTTCACCCGCCTGACGGTGGAAGAGAACCTGCGCATGGGCGCCTACTCGCGCAACGACAAGGCCGGCATCGAAGCCGACCTCGAGCGCGTGTACACCATGCTGCCGCGCATCAAGGAACGTCTGCCGCAGGTGGCCGGCACGCTGTCGGGCGGCGAACAGCAGATGGTGGCCATCGGCCGCGCGCTGCTGTCGCGGCCCAAACTGTTGTTGCTCGATGAGCCGTCGATGGGCCTGGCGCCGCTGGTGGTGGAAAAGATCTTCGAGGTCGTGCAGTCGGTGGCGAAAGAAGGGGTGACCATCCTGCTGGTGGAGCAAAACGCCAACCTGGCGCTGGAGTTTGCCCAGCGTGGCTATGTAATGGAGTCGGGCAAGATCACCCTCACCGGCAGCGGCGACGAGCTCCTCGCCAACCCCAAGGTGCGCGAAGCCTATCTCGGCGAGATTGTGTGAAGGCCGTGCCCGAATTCCGCGCCCAAGGAGAACAAGACATGAAGCAGATCACCCCTACCGAGGCATACGCCCTCCTGCAGGCGAACCCCAGCGCACTGCTGATCGATGTGCGCAGCGAGATCGAATTCCTGTTCGTCGGCCACCCCGTCGGCGCCATCCACGTGTCGTGGAACGACGGCCCCGACTGGGGTGTGAATCCGCACTTTGTCGGCGAAGTCCGCAAGCTGGTGGGCAACGGCGACCAGCGCCCCATCCTGCTCATCTGCCGCTCGGGGAACCGCTCCGAGACCGCCGGCCAGGCTTTGATCGACGCCGGCTTTGGACAGGTGTTCAACGTCCAGCATGGCTTCGAGGGCGATCTCGACGACAAGCACCACCGCAATTCCGTCAGCGGCTGGCGCTTCGACGGCCTGCCCTGGCAGCAGTGCTGAAGCCTCAGCGTCCGTCCAGGCTGCGCCGGTACTGGATGGCCTCGGCCACCTGCGCCACACCCGGCTGCGCCACCCCCGCCATGTCGGCCAGCGTGCGCGCCACGCGCAGGATGCGGTGATAAGCGCGCGCCGACAGATCAAGCCGCGTCATCGCCTGTTGCAGCAGACCTGCCCCTGCGCGATCGGGCACGCAGTAGCGCTCGACGGCGCGACTGTCGAGACGGGCGTTGACCATGCCCTGGCGTTCGGCCTGCGTGGCCCGAGCCAGCACGACGCGCGCGCGAACCTCGGCTGAGGAGGCTGCAGGCGCAGCAGAAGTGAGCTCCTCGTGGGCCAGCACCGGCACTTCCACCACCAGGTCGATGCGATCGAGTAGCGGCCCCGACAGTCGCCCCCGATAACGTGCCACCTGCTCGGGCGAGCACCGACAAGCCTTGCGTGGATGACCGAAATAGCCGCAGGGACAGGGGTTCATCGCTGCGACCAATTGAAAGCGCGCCGGAAACTCCGCACGCCGGCGCGCACGCGACACGCTGATGTGGCCGGTTTCCAGCGGCTCGCGCAGGGACTCGAGCACGCGCCGGTCAAACTCGGGGAGTTCGTCAAGAAATAAAATTCCATTGTGGGCAAGTGAAATCTCGCCCGGCCGCGGGTTCGCGCCCCCGCCCACCAAGGCGGCTGCAGACGCCGAGTGATGCGGCCCTCTGAATGGCCGCTGCGCCCAGCGCGTGGCATCGAAGCTGCCGTCCAGCGAGCACACCGCCGCCGTCTCCAGCGCCTCGCCCTCCGACATCGGCGGCAGCAGTCCGGGCAAGCGCTGCGCCAGCATGGACTTGCCCGTGCCCGGCGGCCCGAACAGCAGCAACGAATGAGACCCGGCAGCCGCCACCTCCAGCGCCCGCCGCGCCTGCAACTGGCCGCGCACATCGGCCAGATCCGGCCCCGTCGGCGCGGTGGCCTGCGGCGCGGTGCACGGCTGTGGTTCGAGCGCGGTGTGAGCGTTCAGATGCGCGGCCACCGCGCACAGACTGCTCGCCGGCAGCACCGTGGTATCGCGCGCCAGGGCGGCCTCGGGCGCATTGGCTGGCGCCACCACCACACCGCGTTGCGCCCGGCCCGCGGCCAGCGCCACCGCCAGCACGCCGCGTACCGCGCGCAACTCGCCGTTCAGCGACAGCTCGCCGCAAAACTCCAGACCATCGAGCAGCTTGGCCGAGACCTGCCCCGATGCCACCAGGATGCCAAGCGCAATGGCCAGATCGAAACGCCCGCCCTCCTTGGGCAAGTCGGCGGGCGCCAGGTTGACGGTGATGCGTCGCTGCGGGAATTCAAATTGCGAGGTCTGCAACGCGGCGCGGACGCGATCACGCGCCTCGCGCACTTCGGTATCAGGCAGCCCTACCAGGCTGAAAGCGGGAAGGCCGTTGGCCAGGTGCACCTCGACCGTGACCTCGGGCGCATCGAGGCCAACGAGCGCGCGGCTGCGCACGAGCGCAAGAGACATGCGGTTCTCCGGACTGGGCAGAACGCCAGTCTAGCGGACAACGCATCAATGACAAACAGATAAGCCGGGCGTTCTGCCCGGCTGCGAAATCAGGCCGGCTTGTCAGCCTTATCGGCCTTGTCGGCATTTTCAGCCGTACCGACATCTGCGGGCTTTGCAGCCACGACCAGTGGCGGGCCCTCGAGTTGGGCAATGCGCAATTCGAGCTCGGCGAGTTTCTGGCGCGCATGCGCCAACACCTCGCGCTGCACTTCAAATTCTTCGCGGGTAACGAGATCGAGCTTGCTCAAGGCACTGCCGAGCATGGCCTTGACGTTCTTTTCAATATCGCGGGCGGGGCTGTTGGCGGCCAGTTCGGAGAGCTTGGCGCCGATGTCGTCGAGGAAGCGAGGAGTAGCCATGTGGAGTATCGATTACCGGTTGTGAATGGGAGAAAGTCTAGCACGCACATTGCGCGCACCTGAGCCGAATCGGGCCGGCGGCGTGCAACGCACCGCGCTGGTGCATCTCAGTCCAAATTTGTGCGTTCATGCCGTTCCCGGCGCAGTCACCACAACCAACATGCAGCCCACAAACCACATGAATTCAGGCAGAAACATGGGCTTATGCACCCTGGCACGGCTAGTGCTTAGCATTGAGTGTCACGACCACGACCCGCAGGCCCTCTGCACTGGAGATCAGCATGAAATTCATCACTGCCATCATCAAGCCCTTCAAGCTCGACGAAGTACGCGAAGCTCTTTCCGCTGTCGGCGTACAAGGCATCACAGTGACCGAGGTCAAGGGTTTCGGCCGCCAGAAAGGGCACACCGAGCTTTATCGCGGCGCCGAATACGTGGTCGATTTTCTGCCCAAGATAAAGATCGAAGCCGCCATCCCCGACGCGCTCCTCGAGCAAACCATCGAGGCCATCGAGTGCGCCGCATCGAGCGGCAAGATCGGCGACGGCAAGATCTTCGTGTTCGAGCTCGAACAAGTCATCCGCATCCGCACCGGCGAGACCGGCGCGGACGCCTTGTAAGGGAGCGCGAAAAAATGAAGTCCTCATTTACCCGCCTGCCCGTCATCGTGCTCGGCGCCACTTTGGCCGGCCTGGCGAACGGCGCCTACGCTCAGGACGCCACCACCGTCGCGGTCGAGGTCAACAAAGGCGACGTGGCCTGGATCATGACCTCCACCTTGCTGGTGCTGATGATGGCCTTGCCCGGCCTGGCGCTGTTTTACGGCGGCCTGGTGCGCGCCAAGAACATGTTGTCGGTGCTGATGCAGGTCATGACCGTGTTCTCGCTCAACGCCTTGTTGTTCGCCCTCTATGGCTACAGTCTGGCCTTCACCGAGGGCAGTGCCTTCATCGGTTCGATGGACAAGGTCTTCCTGTCCGGCGTGACGATTGCCTCGCTCGCCGACACCTTCACCGCCAACGTGAAGCTGCCCGAGTTCGCCTTCATCGCCTTTCAGGCCACCTTTGCCGGCATCACCGGCGCCCTCATTGTCGGCGCCTTCGCCGAACGCATGCGCTTTTCTGCGGTGCTGATCTTCTCGGTGATCTGGTTCAGCTTTTGCTACCTGCCGATCTGCCACATGGTGTGGGGTCCGGGCGGCTACTTGCTCGAAGACGGCGCCCTCGACTTTGCCGGCGGCACCGTGGTGCACATCAACGCCGGCATCGCCGGTCTGGTGGGTGCCTACATGGTGGGCAAGCGCGTCGGCCTCGGTCGCGTGGCGATGGCACCGCACAACCTGACCCTGACCATGGTCGGCGCCGCACTGCTGTGGGTGGGCTGGTTCGGCTTCAACGCTGGCTCCAACCTCGAAGCCAACGCCGGGGCCGCACTCGCCTTCATCAACACGCTTCTCGCCACTGCGGCAGCGGTGCTGGCCTGGTCGCTGGGCGAGGCCTTGGTCAAGGGCCAGCCCTCTATGCTGGGCGCCGCCTCGGGCGCGGTCGCCGGCCTGGTTGCCATCACCCCGGCGTGCGGCACCGTCGGCCCGATGGGCGCCATCGTCATCGGCGCCCTGTCAGGCTTCATCTGCCTGTGGGGAGTCAACGGCTTGAAGCATGCACTCGGTGCCGACGACGCCGTTCGACGTGTTTGGCGTCCATGGCGTGGGCGGCATCGTCGGCGCGCTGCTGACCGGCGTGTTCGCCGCGCCCGCGCTCGGTGGCAGCGGTGGCGCGGACTTCGCCATCGGCGCGCAAGTGTGGATCCAGACTTACAGCGTGATCATCACCATCGTGTGGTCTGCCGTGGTCGCCTTTGTCGCCTACAAGATCGCAGACCTGACGGTCGGCCTGCGCGTGGCGGAAGAAGACGAGCGCAAGGGCCTGGACATCAGCGCGCACGGCGAAACGGCGTATCGCTTCTGAGCATCAAGCCCGAATCGCATCCGGCCGATTACGGCACACCACGGCGCCCTGCGGGGCGCCGCTTTTTTTCCGTCTCCATCGTAGCGTGTCGGAAATCCTGACATCGTCGGTGCCGGGGCCGCACCAGGAGGCCTTTCAGACAACGCCCCGCGATGGAATTTCCCTTTTGGATCATCGGGCCGTGACTTCCGTCCTGGGCATGAGACCCGATCATTGCCTAGGATCATGCCCAACGCCCGCCGCCTACGAATCGATCAAGGGCTGCTTACACCTCACCACAAAGAATGGATTTCCCCATGCATGCCTTGATCTTCCGTCCCCTCGCTGTCTTCGCCACGCTTGCCAGCCTGGCCGCGGCCAGCGGCGCCCACGCCGGCCTGATCAACAGCGGCTTCGAAACCTCGACCGGGACACCCTTCGTCGCGGACGGCAACTGGGCGCTGGCCCATCAGAGCAGCGTTGCGGGCTGGCAAACCACTGCCAGTGATGCCCAGATCGAGATCTGGGGCAACAACTTCAATTCCGCAAGCGGCGGCCCGGTGCCAGCCTACGAGGGGCGCCAATTCGCCGAGATCAATGCGACCCAGTTCGCCACCCTGTACCAGGACGTGTTCAGCATCGGCGCGGGCAGCGTCGTCGGCTTCGAGTTCGCCCACCGCGGGCGCTCGGGGGTGGACACGATGCGAATGATGATCACCGACCTCGGCCTCGACAACTTGCTCGGTGGCGGCGACGACACCGAGCTGTTCTCCAGGGATTACTCGACCGGCAACACCGCCTGGGCCTTCTACACCAGCAGCGGCGAAGCACCGATCACCACCCTCGGCAACGCCACGCGCTTCTCCTACCAGGCGATCAGCACGGCCAGCAACAGCGTTTCGGTCGGCAACTTCATCGACGCAGCGAACTTCGGTGTGGGCGTACAGACTGTGCCGGAGCCCGGCTCCATCGCGCTACTGGCACTCGGGCTCGCAGGTCTGGGCCTGAGCCGTCGGCGCGGCTGAAAGCCTCCATTCACATGCTGCGGCCCCGGGAATCCACCCGGGGCCGCTTTGTCGTCTCTGCAAATAGGCGCTGCCAGAACGGCCATCGCTTCAGCCGCGACGCCGACCTAGCTCGGCTCAGCGGAACACGATGGTCTTGTTGCCATGCACCAGCACGCGGTCTTCGAGGTGGTAGCGCAGGCCGCGGGCGAGCACGGTTTTCTCGATGTCCTTGCCGTAGCGCACCATGTCTTCCACGGCGTCGGAGTGGTCGATGCGGATCACGTCCTGATCGATGATCGGCCCCTGGTCGAGGTCGGCGGTGACGTAATGGCAGGTGGCGCCGATCAGCTTCACACCCTTGTCCCAAGCCTGGTGGTAAGGCTTGGCGCCGACGAAGCTGGGCAGAAAGCTGTGGTGGATGTTGATGATGCGCCCCGGATAGGCGGCGCACAGCGCGGGCGACAGGACCTGCATGTAGCGCGCGAGCACCATGACGTCGCCGCGCACCTCTTCAAAGATGCGCTGCACCTCGGCGTAGGCGGCTTGCTTGTTGTCGGCATTCACCGCCACATGGTGAAAGGGGATGCCATGCCATTCGACGAAGCCGCGAAAGCTGTCATGGTTGGAGATCACGCACGGGATCTCGATGTCGAGCTCCTTCGACTGCCAGCGCGCGAGCAGGTCGTACAGGCAATGCCCTTGCTTGCTGACCATCACCACCACGCGCTTCTTGACCGCAGAGTCGGTGATCTTCCATTCCATCTCCAGCTCTTCGGCGAGCGGACGGAAGCGCTCGCGGAACTCGGCAAGATGAAAAGGCAGCGAATCGGCCTTGATCTCGATGCGCATGAAGTAGCGCCCGAGCGCCTCACCGTTTTGCGGCAGCTCGGCGTGCAGCGAGGTTTCGAGAATCCAGCCCTTGTGTTCGGCGATGAAACTCGACACCCGGGCGACGATACCGACGCGGTCGGGGCAGGAAGCGGAAAGCGTGAAGAAGCGTTGGCGATGCATGGTATCTCGTGGGTTCAGCCGGCCTTGGCGAAAGCGGCGTCGATTTCAGCGCGCAAGCCGGTGTAATCGCGCACCACCGGGTACTGCGGATATTCGCGCACGACGTTTTCTGGCGGATGGAACAGGATGCCGCCGTGGGCCTCGCCCAGCATGGCGAGATCGTTGTAGGAATCGCCCGCGGCCACGACCTTGAAGTTGAGTTCCTTGAAGCGTTTCACTGCCTCGCGCTTCTGGTCCGGCATGCGCAGGTGGTAATTCACCAAAACGCCCTCAGCATCCGCCTCCAGGCTATGGCAGAACAGCGTCGGCAGGCCGAGCTGCTGCATCAGCGGCTTGGCGAATTCGTAGAAGGTGTCGGACAGGATCACGACCTGGTAGGTGTCGCGCAGCGCATCGAGAAATTCACGCGCACCTGCCATCGGCGCCATGCTGGCGATGACCGCCTGGATGTCGGGCAGGCCGAGCTTTTTCCGCGCCAGGATGTCGAGGCGGTACTTCATCAGGGTGTCGTAGTTGGGCTCGTCGCGCGTGGTACGGCGCAGTTCCGGGATGCCGCTACGCTCGGCGAATTCGATCCAGATTTCAGGAACCAGCACACCTTCGAGGTCGAGACAGACGATACGCACCGGACACTCCTGCAGGCAAGATTTTGGCGAAGCCGCGATTCTAGCATCGACCCATCCACACCGAATCGCGTCTATCACAAGGGCATGATGCCGACCTACGCCATGCGCAAACTGCTCGAGTGGAGCAAGCTCTACTTCAAGCTGAAGTTGGTGGCGGCCTTCATCCGCGCTGTGGGCATCTACCCAACGGACTCACTGGTGCGTCTCGAACGCCGGCGCTCAGTTGCACACTCAATCGGCCGGGATGGCCTCCAGCGTCTCGTGCAGTTCCAGCCAGCGCAGCTCCGCGTCCTCGATGCGTTGCGCGAGTTCGGCCTGACGCTTGTTCAGCGCCGGCACCTCAGCGGCCTGTTGCCCCGCGTAAAGTTCAGGGTCGGCCAGACGCGCGTCAAGCTCGCTCTTTTCCTTGTTCCATGCCGCCAGGCGCTTGTCGATCTGCTCAATCTCCTTCACCAGCGGCCGACGCGCAAGGATGCGCGCCTGGCGATCGGCGGTGGCCTGCGCGCGATCGGCCTTGCGCGTCGCCTTGTCGGCGGTCTGATCGGGACAGGCTGCCGCGGCGGCCACCGCGGTACGACGCGTGGCGAGCCAGTCGCGATAATCGTCAAGATCGCCGTCGAAAAGCTGGATGCGGCCATCGTCCACCAGCAAGAAGCGGTCGCAGGTGGCGCGCAGCAGCGCGCGATCGTGTGACACCAGCACCATGGCGCCCTCGTAATCCTGCAGCGCCAACGTCAGTGCATGGCGCATTTCCAGGTCGAGGTGGTTGGTGGGTTCGTCGAGCAACAGCAGGTTGGGCTTTTGCCAGATCAGCAGCGCCAGCGCCAGACGCGACTTCTCGCCGCCGGAGAACGGGCCGCAGGGCGTCGTCGCCGGCGTGGAACTACCGCCCAAGCCGTCGCCACGGAAATCGAAACCACCCAGATAGTCGCGCAGCTCCTGCTCGCGTGCCAGCGGATCCAGCCGGACCATGTGCTGCAACGCAGATTCGTCGGTGCGCAGGGTTTCGAGCTGGTGCTGGGCAAAATAACCGGTGGCCAGACCCTTGCCCTCCAGGCGCTCGCCCGCCGCCAGCGTGAGTTCGTTGGCGAGCAGCTTGATCAGGGTCGACTTGCCCGCACCGTTGCGTCCGAGCAGGCCGACACGCTCGCCGGGGCGCAGCGTCAGGCCGATGTCGGCCAGCACCATGCGCTCACCATAGCCCACCGCGCCATCTTCAATCTGCAGCAAGGGGTCGGGCGCGGGCGGCGCATCGCGAAAGCCGAAGCTGAACGGCGTGTCGACGTGGGCCGCAGCGATGCGCTCCATGCGCTCCAGGGCCTTGATCCGGCTTTGCGCCTGGCGCGCCTTGGTGGCCTTGGCGCGAAAGCGGCGGATGTAGTCTTCCATGTGCGCGATGTCGCGCTGCTGCTTGTCGAACAGGGATTGCTGCTGCAGCAGTCGCTCGCCACGTTGACGCTCGAAATCCGAATAACCACCGGTGTACAGCGTGAGCTTCTGTTGCTCGATGTGGGCGATATGGGTGACGCAAGCGTCCAGAAATTCACGATCGTGCGAGATCAGCAGCAGCGTGCCGCGATAGTCGCGCAGCCAGGACTCGAGCCAGATCACCGCGTCGAGATCGAGGTGGTTGGTCGGTTCGTCCAGCAGCAACAGGTCGGAACGGCACATCAGCGCCTGCGCCAGGTTCAGGCGCATGCGCCAGCCACCGGAAAAGTCTGCCACCGGGCGCTCGATATCGGACTGCAAAAACCCCAGGCCATCGAGTAGCGAAGCCGCGCGCGAACGCGCCGCGTAACCGCCAATCTCGTGCAGGCGGGCGTGGAGCTCTCCAATGTGGGTGCCGTCGTGGGCGTTTTCCGCCGCAAGCAGGTCGGCCTCGATCCGGCGCAACTCGGCATCGCCATCGAGCACGTATTCGATCGCCGCCTGCACCAGGCCGGGCGTTTCCTGCGCGACGTGGGCAATCACCCAGGCGGGCGGCATGCTGAGATCGCCCTGATCAGGATGCAGCTGATCGCGCAGCATGGCGAACAGGCTGGATTTGCCGCTGCCGTTGGCGCCGGTCAGACCGACCTTCCAGCCCGGATGAATTTGCACCGAGGCGCTCTCGATGAGCACCTTGACGCCGCGCACAAGACGTAAATTTCGAAGACTGATCACGAACGTAAAGCGCCGCTGGGTAGCCGCGAACTGAAATAAAGGCGCTATTCTACGCGCCAAGCGAATCGTCTTCGGAAACCTGTGCGCATGTCCCGCTTCACCCTCCACTCCGCCCTGCCCGCGCCCTTGCTTGCCCTGTCCATGGCCGTGTTGTTGTCACTGTCGCCGAGCGCGCACGCGGCAACGCCCGCACTTACAGCCAGCGCTACCCAAGGCAGCACCGACAACATGCGCATGGCCGAACTGGAAGCCCAGGCCAAGGCGCTACGCGCCGAGGCCGAGGCCACTTTTCAGGCTGCCGAACCCGCCTGCTACAAGAAGTTTCTCGTCAATCGCTGCATCGACCAGGCCAAGCAGCGGCGCCTGGAAACCATACAGCGTGCACGCGCGCTGGAATCCGAAGCGCATCAGATCAAGCTCGAGCAGCGCCAGCGTGCTGCAGCCGAAGCTCAAGACGCCCAGCGCGATGCAGCCGCCAGCCGGGATGCGAGAGCTGCAGGTGGCGTCCCCGATGGCGACATACCGACCTCGCCCGCCGCCACGGTCACGCCGCTGCCAATGCCGGATGCCCACGTCGCCCCTGACGCGGCGGCCGAGCGCATCCGCGCCGAGCGCGCACGCAGCGCCGCCGAAGCCGAGGCCAGCGCGCAGGCTGCACGCGCAGCGCGCGACGCCGAAAACGCTGCCAAGCGTGCCAAAGCCGGGGCCGAAGCCGCAGCACGCGCTGCAGCTGCAGACCAGGATCGAGCGCGCTACGAAGAGCGCCTGCGCAAATACGAAGAAGAACAGGCCGCCGCCAAGAAGAAATAGGTCGCCCTCACTGACCGGCGCACGGTCCCGAGGCGCTTACCCGGCGCCGTGGCTGCGCGCCCAGGCCAGCGCATCATCGAGCCGGTCGTTACCCCAGAACAGCTCATCGCCAACGCGAAAACTCGGCGCACCGAACAGACCCAGTTCGGTCGCGCGCTCGGTCTGGCGGCGCAAGGCCAGCTTATTGGCATCCGATTGCGCGCGCTCGATCACCGCGGCGGCGTCCAGCCCCTGCGCAGACAGGATGTCGGCGATCACCTCGGATTCGCCGATATCGCGGTCCTCGGCAAAATTGGCCAGCATCACCGCACGCGAAAAACTCGCTACCCAGCCTTCCTCCACGCCGACCAGCGCGACCCGCGCCGCCAGCAGGCTGCTGCGCGGAAAGCCGCTGGGCTTGTGAAAAGGCAGCTCATAGCGCGCGGCAAGGCGCTCAAGGTCGCGCCACATGTAGCGCCCCTTGGGCGGATAGATGTTGAACGGCGAGTCGTTCCAGCCCAGCGCGAGAAACACCGGGCCGAGCAGAAAGGGCTTCCACTCCACCGCCACCCCCGCCGCCTCGGCCAGGGGTTCGATGCGCATCACCGACAGCCAGGAGTAACTGCTGGCGAACTCATACCAAAATTCGAGCACGGGACGGGACATGAGAACACTCCAGAGCAAAACGCAATGCTGCCAATATAGTCGATCCAGACAGAATACGGCCGTGGCCGCTGCGATCAGCGCAGGCGCAAGGGTGCGGCCAGATTGGTCACCCCACCCAGTTCGGAGCGCCGCGAAATAGCGGCGCTCCGAACTATTAACCCGGCAATTGAATACACCACACTATTCCGGCTGCGACAGGCTCAGCCCGAACGATGTCTCCTGTTTGCTTGCCGGCTTGATAGATCACGTCAGCTCGAGCAACAGATCCGCCGCTTCGATGCGCTCACCCGGCGCCACATGCAGCGCAGCAACAACGCCATCGCGCTCGGCGGTCAGCACCGTCTCCATCTTCATCGCCTCGATCGACAGCAAGGCCTGGCCTTTGCACACCGTCTGCCCGACACTCACCGCCACCGTCACCACCACACCGGACATCGGCGCGCCGATCTGAGACGGGTCACCGTCGCGGACCTGCGGCCGCCTGCGCACACTGGCCGCACCGACCTTGGCCACGCGCACCGTACGCGGCTGGCCATTGAGCTCGAAGAAGAGCTTGACCCGACCCTCGTCGTCCGTGCCCTCGCTGCGCCCGGTCTGGCGCACGATCAGGGTCTTGCCACGGTCGATCTGCACCGCTACTTCCTCACGATCGCGCAGACCATGGAAGAACGCGTGGGTCGGCAACAGGGACACGTCGCCGTAGCGCTGCTGATGCTCGACGAAATCGCGAAACACCTTGGGATACATCAGGTAAGACGCCACTTCGTTTTCGGTCGCCGCGCGCCCGAGCAGTTCGGCGAGTTCCGCATGCACTGCATCGAGATCGGCCGCGGGCAGGCTGTCGCCGGCGCGCCCGACCAGTGCCGCGCGTCCCTTCAGCACCTTGGCCTGCAGCGCGGACGGAAAGCCGTCAGCCGGATAGCCGAGTTCGCCGCGGAACAGCGACACCACCGAATCAGGAAAAGCGATCTCGCGCTCAGGGTTGTGCACATCGGCAGCCGAGAGCTCATTGGCCACCATGAACAAGGCCATGTCACCCACGACCTTGGAGGTCGGCGTCACTTTCACGATGTCGCCGAACAGGGTATTGGCTGCCGCATAGGCTTGCGCCACCTCGGGCCAGCGTTGCTCCAGACCCATGGCGCGGGCCTGCTCGCGCAGATTGGTGTACTGACCACCGGGGATCTCGTGGCGATACACGTCCGAGGTGCCCGCGCGCAGGTCAGACTCGAAGGGCGCATAGTGCTGGCGCACGGCTTCCCAGTAATGAGAGGCCGCCTGCACAGCGCCGAGATCAAGGCCCGTGTCACGCTCGCTGCCGGCCAGCGCTGCGGCGATGCCGCCGAGGCTGGGCTGCGAGGTCAGGCCGCTCATGGAATCAAGCGCGCAGTCGACCACATCGGCGCCAGCCTCGATCGCCGCCAGCACACTGGCAGCAGAAATGCCGCTGGTATCGTGGGTATGGAAGTGAATCGGCAGCCCCACCTCCTGCTTGAGTGCGCGCACCAGTTCGCGTGCTGCGCGCGGTCGGCATACGCCGGCCATGTCCTTGATGGCCAGGATGTGCGCCCCGGCGCGCTCGAGTTCGCGCGCCATGTCGACGTAGTACTTGAGCGTGTACTTCGGCCGCGCGGCATCGAACAGGTCGCCGGTGTAGCAGATCGCCGCCTCGCACAGTGCGTCCGTCTCACGCACCGCATCGATCGCGACCCGCATGTTGTCGACCCAGTTGAGCGAATCAAAGACGCGGAACACGTCGACACCACCCGCCGCGGATTGGGTCACGAAGTGGCGGATGACATTGTCCGGGTAGTTGGTGTAGCCGACCGCGTTCGAGGCCCGCAACAACATCTGCAACAGCACATTGGGCACGGCCTCGCGCAGCTGGGCCAGGCGTTCCCACGGGTCTTCGCGCAGGAAGCGCAGCGCCACGTCGAAGGTGGCACCGCCCCAGCATTCAAGCGAGAACAGTTGCGGCAGCATGCGCGCGTAATAGGGCGCGACGGCCAGCATGTCTGCCGTGCGCATACGCGTGGCGAACAGCGACTGGTGCGCATCGCGCATTGTGGTGTCGGTGAGCAGCACCCGTTGCTCGCCCTTCATCCACTCCAGAAAGCCGTCGGTGCCCAACTCTCGCAGACGGTCGCGCGTGCCCTTGGGCAGGGCCATCGCACGATCAAAGCTCGGCGCAGGGGCGGGCGCAGGCGACCACTGCGCCGGCAGCGCGCGTCCGACCATCTCGGGATTGCCGTTGACGGTCACTTCGCCGAGGAAGTCCAGCAGACGGGTCGCACGATCGCGCGTGGCACGAAACTGGAAAAGCTCAGGCGTGTCGTCGATGAAGCGCGTGGTGCAGCTGCCATCACGGAACTGCGGGTGAGCAATGACATTTTCGAGGAACAACAGGTTGGTTGACACCCCGCGTACGCGAAACTCGCGCAGCCCGCGGTCCATGCGTGCGACCGCTTCGGCAGGCGTGTTGCCCCACGCCGTCACCTTGACCAGCAGGGAGTCGTAAAAGGGGGTGATCACCGCGCCACTGTAGGCCGTGCCGCCATCGAGACGCAGACCAAAGCCGGCCGCGCTGCGATAGGCCGTGATGCGGCCGTAATCGGGAGTGAAATCGTTCTCTGGATCTTCAGTGGTGATGCGGCACTGCAGCGCATGACCATTGAGACGGATCGCGTCCTGCACCGGCACCGGGCAGTCGGCGTCGCCGATGCGCGCACCCTGCGCGATACGTATCTGCGCCTTGACGATATCGATCCCGGTGACCTGCTCGGTCACCGTGTGCTCGACCTGGATGCGTGGATTGACTTCGATGAAATAGAACGCCCCGGTATCGGCGTCCATCAGAAATTCGACCGTACCCGCGTGCGTGTACTGCGCCGCCTCGGTCAGACGCAGGGCCAGTCGGCACAGTTCGGCGCGCACGGCCTCATCGAGGTAGGGCGCAGGTGCACGTTCCACCACTTTCTGGTTACGGCGCTGCACCGAGCAGTCGCGCTCGAAGAGATGAACACGATTGCCATGCAAATCGCCGAGAATCTGGACCTCGACATGACGGGCACGCCTGACCAGCTTCTCGAGATAGACATCGTCCTTGCCAAACGCCGCCAGCGCCTCGCGCCGTGCGACCTCGAGCGCGAGGCCCAGGGATTCTGCGTTCTCGACCACGCGCATGCCGCGCCCACCCCCACCCCAGCTCGCCTTGAGCATCAGCGGGTAACCAACCTCAGCCGCCGCCGCCAGCGCGGCGTCCAGATCAGCCGGCAAGGCCGCTGTCGCCGGCAATACCGGCACACCGGCGGCCTGCGCCAGCGCACGTGCAGCCACTTTGTCGCCGAGCGTGCGCATCACGGCCGGCTTCGGGCCGATGAAGATCAGCCCGGCGCGCTCACAGGCCTCGGCAAAGTCAGGGTTCTCCGACAGGAAGCCGTAGCCGGGGTGGATCGCATCGACTCCGGCGTCCACTGCCACGCGCAGGATGTCTTCAATATCGAGATAGGCGCGGATGGGTTGGCCGCGATGGCCGACACGGTAAGACTCGTCGGCTTTGAAGCGATGCAGCGCGAAACGGTCTTCGTCGGCATAGATCGCCACCGTGCGAATGCCCATTTCGTTCGCCGCGCGAAACACACGAATCGCGATCTCCGAACGGTTCGCGACCAGCAAGCTGCGAATCGGGCGCAGAGTTTCAAGACTGGGTACAACAACATCGGTCACTGCGTTCATACGCCACCTACGCTGAGCTTGCGGCGGCGGATGGTAACGCCAACACAATCGGC
>JAUCCW010000005.1:0-14265 GCA_034675825.1 Thauera sp.
GCTCGGGCAAGACCGAGGTGCTGGCCAGCGTCGCCGCTGCGCTTGAAGAGGCGGGATACGATTCGGTGGTCGCCACTGCGGGCAAGCGTTTGGCTAAGGATATTCAGACCCCATTCACGCGCGTGTTCGACTATCTGCCCGGCAATTCCTTATGCAGCGAGGCCAGCCTCGTGGTCTGCAACGGCGGCAGCCCCACGACCAATCAGGCGCTCACCCACGGCGTGCCCGTGCTCGGCGTCGCGTGGAACATGGACCAGTTCATGAACATGAGGGCGATCGAGGAGTTCGGCGCCGGGATACTGCTTCGTGCTGACCGCTGCAGCCCCGGTGCGTTGCACCAGGCAATCGCCAAGCTCAGCTCAGACTCGCACCACCGCCGACGCGCCTGCGCGCTGTCGCAGTCCATCGCCAGCGACGACAAGAGCATCGGAAGCCGGCTCACAAACGCGATCGAGCGGGTCTCAGCCCGCCATTTGACACCCAACCTTGACTAAACAGGACGTCTGCAATGCACAAGCCCTATCGCGGCCTCCGCCCACTGATCCTCGCCACCGCAATCCAGCTCGCCCTTGCAGGCTGCGGTGCTGAACTGACACCGGCCGAATACGTCCGCAAAGCACAGACGCATCTCGACCAGGGTGATCTGCAAGCCGCATCAGTCGAATTGGCAAACGCACTCAAACAGGCCCCCAACCTGATGGAAGCGCGCTGGCTGATGGCGCAGCTTGCGCTCCAGACCGGCGACGCGGCGCGTGCCGAAAGGGACGTCGAGGCAGGCCATCACCTTCGGCCTTCCACGCGCCACCGGTCAGCTCACTTTGGTGCGCGCGCTGCTGCTGCAAGGCGACATCGAGCGCGCACTCACGGAAACCTCCACCCTGCCCGAAGGTGCTTCGGCGTCCGATCGCGCCACTTTGCTCGGACTACGTGCGCAGGCGCTCATCCTCAATGCTGATTCGGCCCAGGCGCGCACGGCGCTGGACAAGGCCCTGGCGCTTGACGACAAGGCGACGACCGCCTTGGTCGGAATGGCCGTGCTGCATTTGGTAACCGGGAATTCGACCCCGCGCGCTCATGGGTGATGCGTGCCCTGGAGGTGGATGGCGAACTAGCCGAAGCATGGAGCACACTCGGCGAGCTCGAACTCACCGAGAACCACCCCGCCGAAGCAAAGGCCGCGTATGACAAGGCGGTCAAATTCCGCAAACATCCCAGCCTTGACCGCGCCCGGCGGGCGCTTGCTTCGATTCAACTCAAGCACTTCGACGACGCTGCGGCCGACATCGAGGCCCTCAAGCAGCGCGGCTGGGGGCTGCACCCCTACGTTGTAAACTACGTGTCCGGGCTGCTCCACTTCAACCAGGAAAAATTCACCGAGGCCGCCACCGCGCTCGAGGCCAGCCTGGCGGCAGACCCCCTCCCTTCCTGCCGACACGACTCTACCTGGCGACCACCCGCCTCCGCCTTGGCCAGACCGAACAAGCCCTGAGCCATGCGAAGAACCTGTACGGCAGCGCGCCGAACTCAAGTTCACGCGCGCGAGTTGCTGGGCACCATCCAGATGAGTCGTGCCGACTATTGTGCTGCGCGTGAGATGCTGCAGACAAGCCTGCACGAGCGGCCTGACGATCGTGGCGCACTGCAATTGCTCAGCACGATTTCACTGCTGGAAGGTGACGCCGCCAAGGGTCTGGAATACGCACAGAAAGTGGCGGCACTCGAGCCCGAATCCGCCGAGGTACAAGACGCCTTGTTGATGGCCAAGCTGATCGCGAACCAGGACTTCGACTTTGCTCCAGAGGTCGCAGCCGACAGCAGCGATGCCTATACGCGCGCGCTGCTTGTGGCCCTGAACGACTTTCGCAAGGGCAGGCTGATGGGCGCGCTGGAGCAGGCGCGCGCGCTGCACACCCAGCATCCGGATCGCATCGACCCACTCAATCTGATTGCCGCCTGCTTGCTTGCCACCGGCCAGTGGGATGCCGCACGCACCGAATTAAACAAGACGCTTGCGCTCGAGCCCAACGAAGTGTCGGCCGCGCGCAACCTCGCCCTGCTCGAGATCCGCAGCAAGAACATGCCCCGCGCCAAGGTCTTGCTCGAGCAACTGCTCGCCACCCACCCGGGTGACGAAGCTGCTGCCCTTTGTTGGCTGACCTGCTCGCAGGCAGCGGAGATGCCGACGCTGCGATTGCCGCGCTCGAGACCGCGACCACAAGCAACTCCACTGCAACCGGCATCATCGAGCGCCTGGCCGCAGCACAGCTGCGTAAAGGCAACGTCTCACGCGTGCTGGAGCTGACTGGCGCGCTGTCCGAAGCACGCTTGCACGCCAGGCCTAGCCTGTTCGAGCTCAAAGGCAGAGCGCAACTGCTGTCCGGGGACCTGGCGGGTGGCACGCACGACCTTCGCGCAGTGGAGCAAGCTGGCGCCCGACTCAGCGCTGGCTTCCTTCCTGCTTGGCGATGCGCTGGCACGCAGCGGCGATGTTGAGCGCGCACGCAAGGAGGTGCAGCGCACACTGCAGATCGACCCCCAGTACCTGCCGGCCCGCATCGGTGAGATCAAGGCGCTGGTGCAGACAAACGAGCTGGCGCAAGCGCAACAAGCACTGAGCCGCCTGCGCGCGGACTTCGGCGAACGCGCAGAAGTGCAAGGTATTGAAGGCTCGCTCGCGCTCGGCAGCGGAAACCCGGCGGTCGCCGAAGAGCGCTTTACTGCCGCGCTGAAGCAACGCGCCGATGCCCAGACCACCGCGCTGCTGGCGCGCGCGCTGTGGTTTCAAGGCAAGAACGATCAAGGCTTTGCCGTTCTTGATGCCTGGCTCAAGGAACCACCCGCAAGACCTGGGCGTCATGATGGAGCGGGCAGGCGCTTATCTGACGTTCGAGCGCAACGCCGAGGCGATCGCCACCTACGAGAAGATATTGGAGGCCAACCCTCTACACGTGCCGACGCTGAACAACGTCGCCTGGCTGTATCGTGACAGCGCACCCGCCAAGGCCATGGAATACATTCAGCGCGCGCAGAATCTGGCACCGACCGATCCCTTCGTACTCGACACGCTGGCGATGCTGACCTTGCAGAGTGGCGATGTCGCACGCGCCTACAACCTGATCGAGGAGGCGGCCCGGCGCGCACCAGCAAATCTGGATATCCAGCTCCACCTGGGGGAAATTCAGCTCAAACAAGGACGCAGTGCAGAGGCGCGCAAAACGCTTGACGCGCTGGTACGTAGCGCACCGGAAAGCGCACAGGCGAAGGCCGCCGGCGCCTTGATCAACACGCTAGGCAGCGCAGCGAAATAAAAACAGCACGCTGGGCGCACATCGCACCATAAAAAAAGCGCAGCCGAGGCTGCGCTTTTTACTTGCAAGAACTATCAGGCGATCAGGCAGTCTTGCGACGACGACCGACCACGCCCATGCCGGCAATGGCAAGACCGAGCAGCGCGAGGATGCTGGCTCAGACGGTACGCACCGACGACGAGGTCACAGCGCTGAAAGCAAGGGTCCAGTTGCCTTCTGTCAAACCATTGACATTCAGAGCAAACGCCGACCAACCCGCAACGCGGCTGTAATTAGCCGATTGGGGATTGGAACTGACTGCGAGGTTACGGTTCAAGTTTGCGCCGTCACCGCCAACCATTTTTTTTCTTCCACACAAATCACGCCCGCCAGACCAGCGTCCACGACGCAGTCATTAGCGGCGGTGCCCTGCGGCGACCATGTGATTTGTTTACCCGTCGCGTCGAGAGTCAGCGAGAACGAAGCGTTCATGTTCGCCTGGGCAGAGCCGTTGGTGAATAGCAACTGGTTGATCTCGACGTACAGCGAAGGATCGGCTTCGAACGACAAGTTCAGATGGGCCGTGCCTCCGGCGACGGCAAACCGGAACAGGAAGCCTGTGTTAGAGGTGATTTCCGCATTCGACCGCGCGTTGCCGGTACTCTGGATCTCGCTTTCAGCGATCTGAGCGGTGGAGCTCGGAACACCGTTACCCAACTCTGAGGTCCAAATCACGGAGTCTGCATTCGAATAAGTGTTGGTGCTCGGGCCGAAGAACGAGAAATCATT
This sequence comes from Thauera sp., assembly GCA_034675825.1. Classification (GTDB taxonomy): domain Bacteria; phylum Pseudomonadota; class Gammaproteobacteria; order Burkholderiales; family Rhodocyclaceae; genus Thauera. The sequence goes on from JAUCCW010000005.1 coordinate 4,077, forward strand.
GTTGCTACGAATAACCGTGCTGCCCGGGGCATTTGCTGCACCTGGATCCAGCGTCGGGGATCCGCCGCAATTGTTGAAGGCCAGGTCGCCGCTGCAGGTCGCCGACTGCGTAGCACCGCTGGACCCGTTGAGCGTCGCGGTATTGGTGGCATTGAACTCGAAACCGGTGACCGGGTTTGCCGCAAGCGGCCCGGTCACTCCCAGCACGAAATTCCGCACCTGCAGGCTCGAGCTTGCATACACGCTGGCGTTAGCCTGCCCAGTCATTCCAATGGCCAGTGCGACGGCAATACCGGCGGCCAGTGTTGTCTTCTTGATGTTCATGGTTTTTCTCCAATCAGTTTTTACACGTTGTGCCGAGCACCCTAGCCGGACCTCAGGGGACTGGCTCTACGACTCTTGCGTGAAGATATAGCAACATCCGGGCCAGTTTATTTTTACCCATATCGATCAGTGAGTTATAAATAGCAAGCGCATTTTTCAATGCTGCAAACAGCAGCGAGTGTAAAAAAAAATCCGACACTTCTTTGTCAGCGCAATCGTCGCGCCGGCACGCCCCCCCACACCTCGCCCGCCGCTATGCGTGTGTCCTTGAGCACGACCGCGCCCGCGGAGACGATTGCGCCATCGCCAATGGTCACCCCGGACATCACAATGGCGCAGGCGCCAATGGTGACCTTGTCACCAATGCGGATGCGCGCGAGGGAGAAGTGCTCGCCCTCTATGGCATGGCTGTAAAGAACGGCGTCATGACCGACGATGCAGTTGGCGCCGAGCTCAGTCAGCGCAGGGTCGAGCAGGACGCCAGCGCTGTAGGTATTCGCACCGAGGCGTGCGCCCAGCGCCAGATAGACCAGGCGCATCACCGGCACGGGCAGGAAATGGGTCCGGATCAGCGTATTGAACAGCAAGAGATAGAAGGAGCCCGGATATTGACCTGGGCCGCAAACTCGGCGCGCGTCTCCGGCTTGACCTCGCCCTCTTCCAGCGGCAGTGCAAGCAGAAACAGTCGATAGATCAGAAAACGCCACCAGATAGATGAACACCACGCCGGCCAGCACCAGCACGATGCCACGAAAGTCACCCAGGCTCAGGCTGCCCAACAGCCCATAAGCGGTAGCCACGCCAAGCGCGATGCTCAAGCCCAGCATGGACATGAAAGCGGCGATCCTGAATGACCGTAATCTCGCGCCCTGAAAACTCCTTCAGGGGTGATCCGAGCGGCATTGAACGCTCAGAAGGCTGAATGAGCAAGGATTCCAGCGGACGACGGATGGAGCGGAAACTGGGTGTGGCACATTGACCAATAGCGTCCGCATGAAGACCAGGCCATCGGCCTTCCCACACCGGGCAGCGCACTAGCTTGGCGGTGGAGCTGGCACGGCACGCTGATTGAGTGCCGGGGTGCGTTGGGAGATCGAACGTCCGGCGCGCACATACCAGCCAAAAATGGATCGGGGTCATTTCGGGCTGCAGATGAAGTCCCTGCGCCGCGCGAACGTCAGAGCCACAGGCGCTGCATGGCGACGCCGGCGCTCACGTAGTCGAGCAGAGTTTGCGGCGTGCGCCTGGCCTTGAGCATGACATGCGCTGCACACCGGAGGGCGGGCAGCAGGTAGACTGCACGCGTGGGGGGTGATTGTTCCGATGAGATAGCGATTGAAGAAATCCGCCCCATCTGCCCAGCTTTGCCTCACCCAGCGCATCAATTTTCGGCTGTCATGGATCGACGCCGACGGCGGGCTCGGGGATCCGGTCATCGCTCAACTCCACCCCCCACTCGATGATCTGACTGTGCACCGCAAACGCTTCGGGGCAGGTCAGACGGATATACGCGTTGTCCCACAGCAGCCTGGCCACACGCGCACGCTCGGACAAGGACTCGAGCATGATGAGCTCGTAACGCTGCCCCACCGACGCCACGAGCGCCTGGCGCTGCGCCGCGCTGAGCGGCGTGGTTTTGCATCGGCCGGCGCTGCACGACGCGCGACTCGATGAAAGGCAGCAAGGGGTCGGGCGCAAGGCCCGCCTCAGGCATCACGCGAATGTCGTATACCGGCGCGCCATCGGGCGACTCCGCGCGCAGTTGCCACTTGATGGCGCAGCCAAAGCCGCTCGCCGCAATGCGCAGGGTTTCCAGCAGCGCGCCATGCGCGATGTGGCTGGCATGGCCGTCAAGTCATAGATGACGTGATCGCGCGTATCAAAGCCATGTATGGCAATGGTGCCGTCGGCACGCACTTCAAAGCGCCAGGGTTGCGTGTTGTCGCCGCTGGGCGCCCAGCGCGCGAGGTCGAGAATAGCGACGAGGGTGTCACGTGGCACCATGCTGGCCTCCCATCTTTTTCATCTGTTGGAGTTGTCGGCGCGCCACCCACAGCGCGATGCGCTGCAAGGGATTGCGGTTTCCACCCGGACGCCAGGTCTTGACCAGGCGGTTACGGTAGGCGTCGTACTGGTAACCACGCGGCGCGACCCGCAACCCTCCCCTTCCAAGCAGGATCTTCAGGGATTCGGTGGCGATGATGCCCGCGCAAATCTGGCAAGCGGCACCGGTCGATGGCCCCCGCCGCTCCTCGAGGTTGACCCGCGAGCGATCGGCCAGATAGGAGATTTGCAGCATGGCCGGCGACAGGCCTAACAAGAGACGAACTGCCATTTCCTCTTCGTCACAGCCGTCGAGGCAAAAGTAGTCTTCAAATGACATTCCCCCTGGCATGAAAATCAGCACCGCAGCGCCCATGCCCAGCGGCGCGGCAGTGATCGCCGGTATGCCAAGACGATGGCAGGCAGCGAAGATGGCGCGCCGCGCATCAAAGGCAAAAAAGTCGAGCGCATCGACGTAGAGATCAACATCACGCAGGAAGTCCTCAAGGTTTTGTGCTGACACCCCTTCAGGAAAGCTGCGCACATCGCTGTCGGGATTGATGTCGCGCAGCATCGTACCCAGCACCTCGACCTTCGGGTGGCCCAGCGAAGACATGGTCGCCCCGGCCTGCCGATTGAAGTTCACGATCTCGAAAGTGTCGAAATCCGCGATATTGAAGGCGCCTACCCCGAGTCGGGCGAGGGTGAGCAAGTGACCGCCGCCGACGCCGCCCATGCCGGCAATCGCGATGCGCTTGGAGCACAGTGCGCCCTGTTCGGAGCGGGTGACCCAGCCAATATTGCGCGAGAAGGCAGCGTCGTAGTCGAATCGCTCGCTCATGGGCAAGCTCCTTCATGGGTAAAGTATTGAGCTATGATAACAACCCGATCCCTAGGCAAACATTGCAATGCGGCGCGCGCTCAGAAGCGGTCTATTTCAGCATGTCCGAATCGCCGCTCTCAACCTCACACGTCATCGGCGGCGCACGTTTCTGGCCCTTGCCATCATCTGTGGCGGAGTGGTTGCTTTTCTGTTGGCGGGCGGCTTCATCAACTGGGTGCTGTGGGGGATGCGCGAAGGGGTCATCCAGTCTCAACTCGGGCATATGCAGATCACCCGTCCGGGCTATCTGCGCGAAGGCATCAGCGACCCTTATCGCTTCCTGCTGGGCAATGAACTGCCCGTCCTGCCGGCCGACCAGAATTTCGCAATTCGCACGATTGCGCCGCGCCTGGCGTTTTCCGGCCTTCTCAGCCACAACGAGTCCTCCATAACTTTTGTCGGTGAAGGCGTCATCCCAGAGGCGGAAGTTCCGCTCAGCGGAGGCATCACGGTCGTCGAGGGCAGCAATCTGGTGCAGTTTGGCCGCGAGGGGGTGGAACTGGGTGAGGGCTTGGCGAAGAACATCGATGCAAAGCCGGGCGGCCAGATCGTCTTGCTGGTGACCACCGCATCGGGCGGCGTCAATGCGGTGGAGCTCCCCGTTGCCGGCACCTTCGCCACCCCGGTGAAGGCCTACGACGACACCTCGCTTCGCATTCCGATCGATGTCGCGCGCAAGCTGATGCGAGTCGAAGGCGCCACCAGCTGGGTCGTGCTGATCGACGACACTGACCATACCGATGCAGCCGTGCGCGCCGTGCGCGCGGCGCTGCCGAGCGATCAATATGAAGTGACCCCTTGGCATGTACTCGCCGACTTCTACAATAAAACAGTGGAGTTGTTCGGCACCCAGGTTGCCGTCGTACGCACCATGATCGCCTTGATCGTCATCCTGAGCATCTCCAACACCTTGTCGATGGCCGTCATCGAACGCGCCATGGAGATCGGCACCGCCATGGCGCTGGGCGTGCGCCGGCGTGGCATCCTCGCCTTGTTCATCAGTGAAGGCGTCGTGCTGGGCTTGATGGCCGGCGTGCTGGGCGTGGGCGTTGCCGTGCTCCTCGGCGAGATCATTTCCTACATCGGCATTCCGATGCCTCCGCCACCGGGCATGTCGCGCGGCTACACCGGACGCATTGACATCTCCGCGGCGCTTGCGCTGCAAGGCTTTGCGCTCGCCTTCTTCACCACCGTGCTCGCCAGCCTGATCCCGGCATGGAAGGCATCGCGCATGAACATCGTGGACGCCTTGCGTCGCCAGGCTTGAAACCATGCTCGTCAAGCTCGCCCTCCGAAACATCCTGCGTCAGCGTGTGCGTACCGCGATCACGCTCGCCGCGATCATATTTGGCGTGACCGGACTCATCCTCTCCGGCGGCTTCGTGCAGGACATCTTCGTTCAGCTCGGCGAGGGCATCATTCAGTCCGAGACCGGGCACGTGCAGGTCTTCCGCAAAGGCTTCCGCGAGGAAGGTAGCCGCAAGCCCGACCGCTATCTCGTCGACAACCCCACCCAGACTGCCGCGCGCATTGCCGGCTTACCCCTGGTCAAGGAGGTTTCGCTACGCCTGAGCTTTTCCGGCTTGATCAACAATGGCAAGCGCGATCTGGCGATCATCGGCGAAGGCATCGAACCCGACAAGGAAGCCAAGCTCGGCAGTTTTCTGAAGATTGTTGCGGGCCGACAACTGACCGACGCTGACCTGTTCGGCATCATCGTCGGCCAAGGGCTGGCAGAAGCGCTCGGCTTCGAGATCGGCGACAGCGTCACCCTGGTCATGAATACCGCCGATGGTGCGCTGAACACCATCGACGTTGAGGTGCTGGGAATCTTTCAAAGCTTCTCGCGCGACTTCGACGCGCGTGCGCTCAGGCTGCCTCTCGCCGCGGCTCAGGAACTGATGGCGACGGAAGGGGCCAACCTTCTCGTCGTCACTTTGGAACAGACGCGGGATACCGACGTCGTCCTTGCAGCGATCAAGAGCTTGCTTGACGACGGCATACTGGAGGCGCGAAGCTGGCAGGAGCTTTCCGATTTCTGAGAAGACACTGAAACTCTACGACCGCCAATTCGGCGTGCTGCAGTTGATCATACTCATCATGGTGCTGCTGTCGGTGGCCAACACCGTTAACATGAGCGCCTTCGAGCGCATGGGGGAGTTCGGCACCCTGCAGGCCCTTGGCAATACGCGTGGAGCGGTGTTTCGTCTCATCGTCCTGGAGAATATGTTCATCGGTCTGATTGGTGGCAGCCTGGGCGCTCTGATCGGTATTGGGCCTGCGCTGCTAATTTCATCGATCGGCATTCCGATGCCCCCTCCACCAGCGCCAACAGCGGATACACGGCCATGATTCGTCTCGATGTCGCCACCGTTGCAAGCGCATTCGTAATCGGGGTGATTTCCACCACACTGGCAGCGCTTTTCCCCGCTCGACGCGTTTCTCGCACGGACGTGGTCGAAGCGCTCAGGCAACGTGCCTGACATTCAACCCGAGATCCCCACATGTCGCGCAATGACCCTCTGAACATCGGCGTCGGATTCCACAAATATTTCCGTATCGACTCAGCGCTAAAGTCCAGCGCTGCAAGACGACGTATTCAGGATTCGGCATGAAGTTTATTGTGAGGATCTCAAGTTCGAAACCGAGCGCTCAGACCGCCGAGAAATGGACCACTGCGACGCGCACAGCGTGCACTGCCTGCTGCGCAAGGTCGATGAACCCTTCGAGCCCGTCGGCTGCACCCGGCTCGTGCTAACAGATCCCGAGCAGCCCGACGAACTGCTCCCGTTCGAGAAAACCTGCGGCGCTTTGCTCGACCGTTCAATCGTTGACCCCTCGCGGCTAGCACGCGGACGCATCGCGGAAATCTCCAGGCTCGCGGTGCGCGGCCAATATCGGCGCCGCAAGGGCGAGGGCACGAGCAGGCGCCGATCAATGGTTCGGACTTCTCCACCGGCGCACGGCCGCGCTTCCCGTATATCCCCACAAGTCTGCTGCTGGGTGCGGTGGCGCTCGCCGAACGACAGCAGATCGAAACGGTTTTTGTCCTCACCGAACCACGCCTCGCCGCCCACTTCGCCAAACTCGGCGTGGAAGTGATCCAGATTGGAGCACCCATCTCGCATCGCGGCACGAGAATTCCGTCGATGATGCGAACCGAGGAGATCATTCGCAACATGCGCAGCCTGCTCTGCCCCTATGGCGCGTCGTGCGCGAAGAGATCGACCGGAGCTTCGTCGAACAGTCAAAAACCTGAATCAATGCTTCGGCTGACACTGTGCGTCAGGGTCATTGAACGCGTGCAAAAAACCAGGCCCGCTGATCACTAGCGGGCCTGGTTTTTTGTGAAACCGTGCTGACGACGGCCATCAGCCCTTCAGCGCCTGTTTGATCTGCTCCAGCGTGTTTGGATCGTCGATCGCGCTCATATCACCCGTATCACGCCCTTCTGCGAGCGCCTGAATGGATCGCCGCAGCATCTTGCCGGAACGGGTCTTGGGCAGACCGCTGATGAAGAGCACGCGGGCCGGACGGGCAATCGCACCAAGGCTCTCGTCGACCGTCTTCATCACTTCCTTTTCGAGCGCGGCGCGCTTTTCGGCCGTATCGACCACGCTGGCGTCCTTCACCACCGCGAACGCCATCGGCATCTGCCCTTTGAGCGCGTCGGCAACGCCGACCACCGCCACTTCGGCGATTGCAGGATGGGCCTGCACGGCTTCTTCGATCTCGCGCGTGCCAAGACGGTGACCGGCGACGTTGATGACGTCATCCATGCGTCCAAGGATGGTGTGGTAGCCCTTGTCATCCTTGATCCCCCAGTCGGACGAGGAGTACACCACCGGGTCGGTAAACAGGCTGAAGTAGGTGCTGACGAAACGATCGTCCTGGCCCCATACCGTTGACAGGCAGCCCGGAGGTAAGGGCGGCATGATGCCGACGATGCCCTTCTCGTTGGCACCACACTCAGTTCCGTCCTCGCGAAAGATGCGCAGATCGTAGCCATAGACGGGGAAGGCCGGCGAACCGAGCTTGATCGGGCTCTCATCAACACCACGGCATATGGACAGCATCGGCCAGCCAGTCTCGGTCTGCCAGTAGTTGTCGATGACCGGGATGCCAAGTTCGTCCATGATCCACTTATGCGAGGTCTCGTCGAGCGGCTCGCCCGCCAGGAACAACTGCCGCAGCGACGACAAGTCGTACTTCTTGAGGAAGGCCGGGTCCTGCTTTTTCAGCACGCGCACCGCGGTGGGGGCAGAGAACATCACGCTGACCTGGTACTTCTCGACGATCTGCCACCAGATGCCGGCGTCCGGGCGCAGCGGCGTACCTTCGTACATGATGGTCGCCATGCCACCGATGAGCGGACCGTAGACGATGTAGCTATGGCCAACCACCCAGCCAATGTCCGAGGTCGCGAACATGGTTTCGCCGGGGTTGCCGGCGAAAATGTGCTTCATCGATGCTGCCAGGGCGACGCAATAGCCGCCCGTGTCACGCTGCACGCCCTTGGGCTTGCCGGTGGTGCCTGAGGTGTACAGGATGTAGCTGGGCGCGGACGACTCCATCCACTCAACCGGCACCTGGGCGTCCATGTGCTTCGCGCGCAACTCGGCATAATCGACGTCACGCCCTGCGACTTTGGAAAAGCCCTTGTCCAGGCCACGGTCGATGATCAGCACCTTGGCGGGAGGGAATTCAGCCAGCTTGCAGGCTTCGTCCACCAGGTGCTTGTAGGGCACGGGCTTGCCGTTGCGCATCCCCGCATCCGAGCTCACCATCAGCACCGGCTTCGCATCATCGATACGGGTGGCCAGCGAACCCGCAGCGAAGCCGCCGAACACGACCGAATGAATCGCACCAATGCGTGCGCACGCCAGCATCGCAAATGCAGCCTCGGCGATCATTGGCATGTAGATCAACACCCGGTCGCCGCGTTTGACTCCCAAATCCTGGTAAATCGCCGCCATGCGCTCAACTTCGCGCTGAAGTTCGGCAAAGGTGTACACCTTCTCCTCGTTGGTCTCGGTCGAGATGTACACCAGCGCACGATCGTTGGGCCGCTTCGCAGCATGGCGGTCCACCGCGTTGTAACAAAGGTTTGTCTCGCCGCCCTTGAACCATTTCACGAACGGCGGCTGGAATAGTCGCAGATCTGGTCGGCCGGCTTGTTCCAGTGAACCAGCTGCGCCTGCTCGCCCCAGAAGCCGTCACGATCATCGATCGACCTGCGGTGAAGTCCATTCGTGGTCATAAGCATCCTCTCCCTGGTGTATTGCCCTGTACTGCGATTGACATGCCACGACACCGAAACAGGTCCGGCTGCGGCACGGATACAACTCACACGGAGGTTTGCGTTCCCTCTATATCGTCACCGCCTGATACCCGCCCCTTGTCGTATTGTTTGAGCTGCTCGAGAGGGAGCCCGCAATGCAGACGGACTCCAGCAATTCGAGCAGGGGAAGCAGTGTGGCAATGACATCCGGCAGTCGGTCGGCCACCTCGCCGGCGGCTCCGATCCGGAGCTGAAGCAGGGCATGGTCAATGCTGATTACCTGCTTCAAATGACGGTTGACCATGGCCTGATCGACTTCACCCCCTGATCACCGACCACTCGGTTGCCACCGGCAGCAACGCCGCGCTGCACCCGTTTGGCCGGGCGTTTCAATCAGGTGTTCACCGTCTGCATTCCGGCCTTCAACTGCAGAACTGGAAGCACCGATCGTAACGCTGACGCGAATCCGCTCGTCGCGGTAGGTCATCACCAGCTTTTCCATCGCATGCTGCAACCGCAAGGCAAACGCACAGCAGCCCACCAGATCGGTACTGGGCGACAGGACGGCAAAACGCGATGAAGCCAGTTGCGAAACAGTATCCTCCCTGCGTACCTCGGCTACAGGATTTTGGACAGTTTGCGCGTAATCAGTTCGGCGACATGTGAGCCATGCCATTCAGCCAGCTGATCGTAGTGATCGATATCGATCACCATCACCGAGACGTCGGCCTGATGGCGACGCGCAAGCGCCATCTCCTGCTCGGCGTGGTGGCTCGAGGTAGGAGGGCGTGGCCAGGCCGGACACCGGATCCAGCGGGCTCTGGGTGGCAAGCGCCGCGCGGCTTTCGCTCGAGCTCACGCCTGGTGCTCGCCAGGCGGACGAGGGAATCGAGCGGGGCCAGCAACTCGGCGCTGCCGGCGCCCTTTGCCACAAAATCGTTTGCGCCGAGCTTGAGTGCCCGCTCTCTCGCTTCGTCATCCTCGTCGCCCGAAATGATGATGACGGGGAGATCCTGGACACGCTGAACGCGCGAGCCGCGGGATACGCTCCAGCAGCCCGAAACCATCCAGCCGTGGCATGCCGATGTCGGTCAGCACCACCTGAATTGCGGGATCCACCAGCAAGGCTTCCCATCCCGCCTCGCCATCCGCTTCGTCGCGGACATCGAAGCGGCCGCGAATATGCTTGGTGATCGTCGCCCGCACCATGCGCGAATCGTTGACAACCAGTACCTTGGTCAGCGGCTGGTTTCCGTCATCGCTCATGGTCGGCTCGCTTTCGGGCTCTCAGGCGCCGACGCGAACGACGGTCCGCCCCTTCACCCGGCCCTCAATGAAGGCACCGAATGCGCCGGGCAGTTCATCCAGGTCAATCACCCGGGTGACTTCGGCGAGGTGCTGCGGCTTGAGGTCGCCGGCCAGACGGTCCCACACCCGCTGTCGCGTCGGAAAGCCCATGTAGCCCGAGTCGATGCCGAGCAGACTGACGCCGCGCAGAATAGAACGGGAACACGGTCGTGTTGATATTGAAGCTCGCTGCGTTGCCGATGCTTGCCACCGTGCCCGCCTGCTCATCGTGGCCAGAACCCAGTGCAGTACCTGGCCGCCGACGTTGTCTACTGCGCCGGCCCACTGCGCGGCTTCGAGCGGAGCAATTC
>JAUCCW010000006.1:0-116125 GCA_034675825.1 Thauera sp.
GGCTCAAGCGGCGTTACCCAAAATCGATCTGACCCAAGACGCAGCTGGGGGCAAAACGCTGAGCAACACGGCTGAGAACGCGGGCGGCATCATCGATAGCGGGGTGTCCTTGGGTATGGCGATTGTCGCCCTGATCGGCTTCGTGCTGACGGGCACGTCGCTGTACACGATCTGGAAGGCCAGCAAGGATGAGCGCGAAAAGCCCACGAGCGCCATCATCGGGATCTTCGTCGGCGGCGCAATGCTTGCCATCCCCACGATCATGTGGCTGTCGAAGAACTCCTTTTTCAAGTAACTCGACCATGCGCAGGTCCAGTGGCCGTAGATGGCCCCAGGACCTGCATTGACCCCAGGAAAGCAGGACGATGAATACTCAGGCCTCGTTGATCGCATCCGTTGAGCTATCGAGAGCTGCGCGCACCGAAATGCAGCCCGTCATTGGCGTCAAACGTGGCGTTTGGCGCCAAGACGATGAGCACGCGGCTCTGGCCGATGCAGCTTTTGCGCCTATGCGCAAGAGCGTTTTCGAGCGTGACGGCTACGCTTGCCGGTTTTGCGGCTTCAAGGCTTCAAAGTATCAGGAGGTCCACCACCTGGACGACAATCACGCGAACAACAGCTTGGAGAACTTGGTGACGGTATGCACCTTGTGCCACCAGGTGCATCACCTTGGCATGTTTGCCATGCGCAACGCAGGCTTTCTGGCCGCGCTGCCTGAATTCACGCAGACAGAGATCAATCACCTCTGTCGCATCATCCATGTGACCAGCCTCTTTGCGGAACAACCCGTTGTTGATCGCCTGCAGGGCCTGTTCACACTTTTCACATCGCGCGGGATGGACACACTGAAGCGTCCGTTCGATTGCGACCTGAGTGACCCATATTTGTTGACCCAGATACTGTCTGGTGGCGACGAGGCGCTCTACAACACACGAAACGAGTCCCTGGCGAGCCTGCGGCTCGTGCCTGCGAAGTCTTCCTTTCATGCGGGCCAGCTGGAGTTCTACGCCCAGCACTGCCGTGATCTGTTCCTGCCTGGCCGCTGGAGTGGCCTGGCACGCCAAATGTACGAGGTGCGGTGATATGCGGGTAGGCGCCGTCTATTTCGATGAGTCAGGCAATATCGTCGCCAATGACCGCACGGTCATTGCGCTGGCCGACGCCTGGGCATCGGTCGGCGGCGAGCCCGCACGGCGCGTACAGTCGGTGCATGAGCTGGCAAGTGACGTTTTGTGGCTCACGAACCTGACCTGGAACAATTTCTTCAAGGCTGGGCTGACTCGCCATCCGAACTTCCGTAGCGACGGCTGGCTGCGTACGCTCTTTGGCCAAATCACCACCGAGCTGGGCGTACACGGTGATGACGCGTCCCCTGACATCGCTGTCGAGGCCATGGCCGCTGTCGCCCAGCGCGTGGCCAATGTCGCCACGGACGATTACAAGGTCCGTATCAAGTCTGCACGCCTGAACGAGGATTTTGCGACCGCGCTGAAGGCCCCGGCCTGCGGCCTGAACGACACCTACTATCCATTTTTCGAGTCGATCGCGGATCACCCCTCTGTCAGCGTGATCCAGACGGCCAACTACAGCGCCGCGTCCCCGACGGTGACACTACGCAGGAACCGACTCTTGCACGCAGCGCACGTGCTCTCTACCCCCGTTCCTCCGGACACCGGCTGGGAACTGGAGCGCTCCGTTGGCTCCGGCCAAGATCATTGGCTTGAGTCCGTCACGCGTCCTTTCCTGGTCCGCTGCACGATCTCCAATGTCAACCCGCTCATGGCCGAGGTGCTGTCCTGGGGCAGCGGGTCTCGCCAAGTGCGCGAATGGCTCACCGATCTCGAATGGCGCATTGTGCGCGAGTTCAGCGACGTGCAAGTCCACGCCGCACTGCTTTGCTCCAAGCCTGCCCAGGTCCTGACGCAAGCCGCTCTATTGCCCACGGGCGCCATGACTCCGTTGTCTTACACGCAGGGTTTGGTGGCCGAGAACATCTGGACTGCCATGGTGTCCCGGCAGCGGCACAAGGACGCTTACCGATACACGGCAGCGGCGGCATGGCTGCGCGCAAGCGATCGCATGACGATGTTCGACTACGCCCAGCGCCTGCACGCCCGTGGCGTGGTTGTGATGAGCTACGGCGTAGGCAACGTGGTGGCGCGCTACCCCGAGGGGGGGCTTCGCCGCACGCTGGACATCGCCACTGATTTGTCCTTACTGCCTCCCTCCTCGAAATTTGCCGAGGCACGGCTGGAAGGAGCGCACGCATGAGCACTGACACCACGGACAACCTGGTTTCGATTGAGGCCTTCTTGCGCTCTCGTTGCAACCATCGCCGGATCCTGGAGCTTGATGCACTCATCCTACGCAAAGACATGGGCGCTGATCACGACGGAATGATCCGCGCTTTCGTAAAAACCGCGATACAAGAGGCCCTGAAAAATGAGCGGCAAATTTGAATTACTGCTCCTGCAGGTGTTGTCGGCCCTGCGTACGGACGTGACCGATTACTGCGACCTGGAAACGATTGACGGCGACACAATCACCGTCGCCCAGGACGGCTCCACTGCATCGATCATCCAATTCCATGGGGTCAAGTCCATTGTCGGGCGTGACGACTTTGAAACCATGATCGCAAGCCTGACTGGCAGCATCGCACCGTTTTACAAACAGCGCGGCCACGCGATCCAGGTGGTTTTCACCCGGGGCCTGGACGCGATGGAAACGCTGGAAGAAAACGCGGCGCAGCAGCGGGCAACAGCAGCTCGCATCGGCCTGGAAGTCGATGTGCTCATCAATGAGTCCGCGCAGACGTACGCCAAGTACGTCTACGACGAAGAGTGCTACTTCGTGCTCTGGTCCAGGCCCTCGCTACTGGACCCGATCGAGCAGCGCATGAATGCAGACGCAACCAACAAATTCCGCAAGGAATCGGACTGGCCTGCGGCCTCGGAGGCGCAGAACTTGCTGCGCCCGATCTCCTATCTGCGCGACCGGCACAAATCGTTTGTAGCCAAGCTCACAGACGAGCTGAACTCATCGGCGATGGGCTGCTCTGCCGAAGTCCTGCCCGTGGGCGAGGCCTTGCGCGCAGTGCGTGCGTCCGTCTACGGGGAATTCACGCCCAAAGCATGGCGCCCCTCTATCCCTGGCACCAAGATTCCCTTGCGCTGGAAAGAAGACAGCATCGAAAAGGACGCCTCGGGCCTGCTGTATCCGAATCTGCCTTCGCAGCTGATGGTCGCTCAAGCTCATGTCGGTGATCGCAAAGACACGCACCTGCCGGATCCCACGACCGTGCGTATCGGCTCTGTTGTGTACGCTCCGCTCATTGTCACCATCCCACCGCGTGAACCGCAGTATTTCAACAACCTGTTCAACTCGCTGAACCGTGCCGAGACCCAGGAAAAAGGCCAGCGCAGAGCGATCCCGTACGCGATCTCCTACATGCTGGAATCCGATGGAATGTCCGGCCTATCAACGACGATCCAATCCGTGTTTGGCAACCTGCTGGCTTTCACCAGCGAACAGAACCGGGACATCAACCTGAGTATGAAAGCCCTGCGCGAGCAAAAACGCGACGGCGCGGCGATCACCAAATTGCGCATCGCGGCGATGACTTGGGCGACATACTCGGAAGAGGGCATTAAAGAGCTCGCGCTGCGCAAATCGAAACTCTGGCGCACGCTGAGCAGCTGGGGCCAGTTGGAAGCCACAGAGCGCACTGGAAACCCCATGAGGGCACTGCAAAGCTGCGCCGTGGGGCTGACCCCTACGCATATCGGTACGCCCTGCCCAGCGCCGCTTGACGACGCTATTTCCTTGTTGCCGCTGTCGCGCCCCGCATCCTGCTTTACTCGCGGGTCGGCCATCCATCGCACGCTGGACGGCAAGATCCTGCGTGAAGAGCGTTTCTCCAGCGAACAAACCACCTGGGTCAAGGTTGTGACCGGCAAGCCTGGCTCTGGCAAATCCGTGCTGATGAACAACTCCCACGTCGAGGCATGCTTGCAGCCTGGGGCCACGCAATTGCCTTACATCGGCATCGTGGACATTGGTATTTCATCGTCCGGTTTTATTGACCTGATCCGTGACGGACTGACCGAGGAGATGAAGCACCTGGCGATCTACAAGCGTGTGCAAAATACCGCCCGCGACGGGATAAATCCCCTGGACACGCCCCTGGGCCAGCGCACGCCACTTCCCAGCGGGCGCGAGTTCTCCCGCAACTTCATCACCATGTTGGTGACCCCGGCTGAGCGCAATGGTCTGCCCTACACCGGCATGAGCAGTTTCGTGGGTCGGATGATTGATCTGGCCTACGAGGCTCGATCCGATGCCTCCGAGCGCGGATCGCCCACACGCTACAAGCAGGGTCAGTCCGCGATTGTGGACCGGGCTGTAGTCAAGCTCGGTTTTCAGGTGCTGCCAGCGACCAGCTACTGGGAAATCCACGACCATCTGTTTGATGCCGGGATGTTCTACGAGGCCGAAGTTGCTCAGCGCTACGCCGTCCCCACGCTCAACGACCTGATGGCGGCAGCGTCCTCTCCTGACGTTCAAAACGAATATGGTGGGCAGGTCACCGACGGCGGCGGACTCTTGCTCCAATCGTTTGTGATCGGCCTGCGCGAGGCGATCGGAGACTTCCCGATTTTCTCGGGCGCCACGCAGTTCGACTTGGGATCGGCCCGGATCTCGGCGCTGGACCTGCAGGACGTGACTCCAAAGGGGTCTTCGGCTGCGACCAAACAAACGGGGCTAATGTTCATGGCGGCGCGCGAAAGCTTCATGAAGAAGCTGGCATTCTCGCGCGAAGATCTGCCTTTTTTCACGGAACGCACTCGCCCCTATTTTGCGCGCCTCATTGCCGAGCTGACCGGCCAAGACAAGATTCTTTGCATGGACGAGTTGCACCGTGCCGAAGGGCAGAAGCTGCTCGAAGAGCAGTTGCTGCGCGACGGACGGGAAGCGCGCAAGTGGAAGATGGAAATCATCCTGGGCAGCCAGTTACCCGAGGACTTCGGCTCGATCATGAAGGTTGCCACCGCGATTTTCATCCTCGACGCGGGCACTGCCGGCACGCGTGAATGGTTGCGCCAGAACATCGGCCTGTCAGATGTCGAAGAAGAGGCTCTCAAGCGCTTTGTCCACGGCCCAAAAGCACATGGCACCACATATCTGGCCCGATTTGCCACCAAGACGCAGACCTACAGCCAGCTTTTCACACTGAATGTGGGTCCTCAACGGCTCTGGTCGCTATCGACCACGGCTGAGGACCGGCAGTTGCGCGACATCCTGTACGAGGCGATGCCTCGCCCTGCTGCGCTGCGCCTGCTGGCCCAGCGCTTCCCCGGGGGGTCTTGCCAAAAGACCTTGGAAAAACTGAAGGCGGCGTCAGGGGCCGACCAAGACACGGATTTCGTGGATGACGAAGTGGTCAAGGAGCTCGTCAAGCGCATCGGCAATGAGCTCGTCACGGCTTATCGCATGAGCGAATCCGAGGAACTGGAAGAAGCGGCCCTCTGAGGCCACTTGCAACGGGGCAGGAGAGCATAAGAGTGCAGTACAAAGGATCCTCGCGCGAACACGAAATCGCGGCCGCACGGCGGCGCAAAGACACCCGGACGTTCTACCGTCGGGTGATGATCGACGGGCTGCGCACGGGGGAGGGCGTGGTGCTCGGCCTGATCGTGCTCATGATCGTGGCCATCATGTCAGTCAGGGTGCCCTTCTCCGGGGAAGCGATGCTGCTCATCGCCTGGGCCTACAAGCGCAAGTACGTGCGCCTGGACCACCAGATTTTCAACTTCCCCTATCGCTTGCCAGTCCAGGCTGGGCTTCGTGATGGTTCCATCCCCGGCGCCAAACGCGGGACCGGCATCACCTATATCGGTCGTGACCTGGAAGCACACCAACAGGTCTATGCGAACAACTCTGACCTGCGCACCCACATGCTGGTGCTGGGTACGACTGGTTCAGGCAAAACCGAGTTCCTGCTGGGCTTGGTCGCAAACGCCCTGGTTCAGAACACGGGCTTCATCTACGTGGACGGTAAGGGAGACCCCAAGCTGCAAAAGGAGATCTTCCGCCTGGCCCGCTACTTCGGGCGCGAGGACGATCTGCTGCTCATCAACTTCATCACTTCTGGGCGCGACTTTGTTGAAAAGCAGAGCGACAAGGTGACGAACAACATGAACATGATGGGCAACATCTCGTCTGGCATGCTGATCGAGCTCATCGTGGCGCTGCTCGATGACTCGGGCGGCGGTGGCGACATGTGGAAGGGGCGTGCCATCAGCTTTGTGGCGGCGCTCACGCGTCCGCTTGTCTACATGCGCGACAAGGGCTACATCAATCTGAGTCCCGAGGAGTACCTGGGCTACTTTGAGCTCAACGTGCTGGAAGAACTGGTGTGGGAGCACAACGGGAAATATGGTGAGCTGTTTGATGTCATCGTCGCACCGCTGCGCTCTTACCTGCTGACGCTTCCCGGCTATCAGAAGGCCAAGGCGAAAAAGCAGGAAACGAAGACGCTTGAGCAACACGGCTTTATCGTCATGCAGCTGACTCGCACGTTCAACGACCTGACGTTTAACTACGGGCACATTTTCAAGACCAAACGCGGCGACGTGGACTTTTTCGACGCCGTGGTCAACCGCCGCCTGCTGGTGTCCCTGCTGCCTGCGCTGGAGCGTGCCCCCGACTCCATGCGCATGCTGGGCAAGCTCGTGGTGGGTTCGATCAAGCAGATGATGGCTGGGTGCCTGGGCAACCGCGTGGAAGGGCAGGTGCGGGTGATCATCGACAGTCGCCCAACGAACGCCCCGGTGCCGTTTTACGTCATCCTTGACGAGTACGGCTATTACGCGGTTATCGGGTTCGCTGTTGCACCCGCTCAAGCTCGAAGCCTCGGTTTTTCGGTCACTTTTGCAGCACAGGACTTTTCATCGCTGAAGAAATCCAGCGCCGAAGAGGCCGATGCAACCTGGGAAAACACGAACATCCGCGCCATCGGGCGCCTGACCTCGGGGCTGAAATCGGAGACCTGGGACCGCGTGGTAGGAGCAGCCGGTGAGAGCGATGAGGCGCGCATATCGAGCTACGACCGCAACACGGATGGCCTGTCAGAGCAATTCCGGCAGCAAGACAGCGTGGGGATCGAGCGGCGCAGCCGCCTGGACTACGACGACTTTGCCCAGCAGGAGAACGGGGAGTTCACTTTCCTGATCGGCAAGAAGGAAGAGGGCGGCAAGAGCGGGGGGGTACGTGTCATTCGCGGCATGGGCTTTTACACCGCAAGCCCCAGTCCGCGCGAGATGCGCTTGAACGACTTCATCCCGATCGAGCCGCCGGAGCCATCCGAATTGCCGGTGGCGCGTGAAGCCCAACGAGCCGTCATCACCGCCTTTGCGCAAGGCTCGTTTGCCGCCAGTGTGAAAAGCTGCTTGAAGGATGACCAGGTGCTCACGGCGCTGTCCCTGGCGCTCGCACGCAACTACGAGGGCGAGCATCCCAAGCTGTCACGCCGGGATGCAGCATGCGCAGTCCTGGGGATCTTGCTGCAAGATGCCCAGGCGCAAGCCCCAGCGCAGGCCAAGGGCTCTGCGTCGGGATCTGGCGGGCCAGAGCTCAACCTTGCTATCGAAGAGCCCACAAGCCAGATTGTCAGCGCGGTCACCTCCGTGCTTCTCAATGTACCCATGCCAGCGCCTTCAGCGGCACCAAGCGGCCCGCAGGCAGACGACACGGGCTACGCCGGGGCGCTGCCGCTGGGCCAGGCCACCGAGGACGACGAAATCGCAAGCATCGATGGTGCGCTTGTGACCACAAACCTCATGCTGACATCCCAGGACCACAAATCGTTCCGGGATCGAGCGCTGCCCATCTTGCAGAAGCATTTGCTGGAGCTGGACACGCCCGATGATACGGACTGGGAAGACGACCCGCTATCGGTTGCTGACCGAGACGCCATGCTGGAGATGGAGATCGTTGCACGAGGCCAGCCGTTTGACAGCATGGAAGAGCGCTGGGCCGCTCAAGACCGTATTGATCAAGCTCAGGAAGCCATCGCTCATCAGACCGCTTACATACATCCCCCGGAGCCAGCACCTATCTCTATCGAACAGGCCAGCAACAGCCTCGATGAGATCGCGAATCAATGCCAGCAGATCATGAAAAGCGACTTTCGATAGTGATTTCCTTCTTAAATTCAAAAATTGACCATCAATCATTTTTGACTGATAATTAGATTTAATTATTTTGATGCCTTAAGAGGGGCTTGTGACGACACCGAATAAGACACGGAAAGCAGCCCGGTTTGTCTTCGTAGACATGCCGCTGCGCGTGGTCGGTTATCCGCTGCTGGTGTCCAACAACCAGTACATCCGCGACCTATGGCGGTCATTGCGTGGCATCCAGTGCCCGCAGTGCAGGCGCGGCATTTTGCTCTGCCGTAAGGATGAATCCGTCCCTGCAGAGCAAGGTGATGGCGTCTTGCATCCGTGGATGTGTACGAATTGCGACTTTGCTCTGTTGGAATCAGCCAACAGCAAGAAAGTACGTGCGGCTGTGCAGGACCTGCTGCACAAGGACGCCATTGAGGCTTTCGGTGAAATGGAATTCCAGGCGCGCCAGAAATACGCACGGCGCTATGCCATCCAGTCACGTGTTTTTTTCACACTGTCCGCTGGACTTTTCAGCTATTTCCTCTACAACTTTGCCAGTGGCGCCGGGATCCTGTTTTCAATAAATCTGGCATCGGCAGGAATGGCCTGCGCTGCCGTCGGCCTCAAAGCCAGCTACAGGTCCTGGCAACTGGACACTGGCACGGTGTTTGTCGAGGGGTCCTTTTTTCACTTCCTGAAGCACGAGCGGTGGTTGCGATGATGAATCGCGGCCTGTTCACACGCTCGATCGCCGCGCTTGCGCTTGTTTTGCCAAGCGCTGTCGCCCATGCAGGCGTTGCCAGTCAAATCTCGCAAAATGACATCGAAAATGATCAAATTCGTGCTGATCGTCAAAAACATGAATATGGGTATCATCCGGCGACGATTGAGTGCGTGATCGAATCGGCCATGCGCCAGGCAGTGCCAGCCAACGTGTTGCTTGGCATTGCCAGCATCGAGATGGGCAAAAACGGCGACAAGCTGAACAACACCAACAAGTCTCAGGACCTGGGCCACTTCGGGATCAACACCATCCATTTTCAGCCTGGCGAACCGCTGGCTAAGGCCGGTATCCGTCCCGAGGATGTGGCGACACGCGGCTGCTACAACGCCGAGGTCGCCGCGTGGCTCCTGCGCAGGAGCTTAAACGAGCAAAAAGGCAGTGGGTTCTGGGTCTGGGCTGCGAACTATCACTCCGTCACGCCCAAGGTCAACGCTATTTATCGTAAGAAATTGATCCGGTACTCAGAGCAATGGGGCCGGTGGCTGCAGTACCGATACCCGCAGGTATCTATTTATCAACCTCCACCACCCAAAGGGGAACAGCAATGAGTCGCATGAATAACTCTTTCGACTTCACGGGCTTCGTCGGATCGGATCCGGAGAAGCGTTTCAACACGACCAACGGCAAGCCCATCATCAACCTTTCGCTGGGCGTGGACGCCTCGTACAAAAATCGCGACACGAATGACATCGTGGAACGTACCGAATGGATCGACCTGACGGTCTACCGCGAAGGCTTGGCGAACGTGATCGACCAGTACGTGCGCAAGGGCTCCGAAATCCGCGTGCGCGGCGTCGTCCACAAACACAAATGGGAATCGAAGGACCGTACGGGGGAAGACGGCAAGCCGATCACGGAAAGCCGCTACCAGTTCATCGTCAGCGACGTTCGCCTGATGCGCCGTCCCAAGGGCGAAGAAGGCGCTGGCTCGAACGCGCCCCAGCAAGACCTCGCTGCCGCGAACGCTGCCGCCGCAGCTGCCAGCGGCGATGATCCGGACATTCCGTTCTAGCACCGACCCCCATCCCCACGGTGCGCGCAGCGCATCGTGGGGGCCTGATTTATGCCCCTGGGTGGGGCTCTTTACCTGAGCACGCAACTGGTTATGAGAAAACACTACATTTTGCTGACGGCCTTGATCGCGATCACCCCCGCGCATGCGGCATTGGTGATTGAGCCCGAGCCCGCTCCGGCCTACATCCCATACACGCCACCAGTCGCGGCACAACCTGCGCCTTACCCGGCTGGTACTCCGGCAAACGCGCCTGCTCAAGGCGCTGCGCCTCAACAATTCCAGCCGCAGCCTGCACAACAACCGGCAGCGCCCGCAGCAGCGCAGCAAGCGCCGTCTGCCCAGAGCGCCTCCGTCACCACGGATCAAGCAAAAAAGCTGCTTGCCGATGACGTGTCCAAAGTCCTCAAGCAGCAACCTGGCGCCTCCAATGCCACGCCCACGGACAAGCAACTGGGCGGCCAGGTCAACTCGGCTCAGATTGCCACCGAAGGCAAGTTTTACAAGATCAATGCGCAGGAGGTCGTGGAAGTGTCCGCGAAGGACGCCGCCACGACGCCCGCGCAGCCCGACGCCAAGGACCAGACGCCTGAAATCAAGAGCGATGTCGTGGAGGTGAAGCCCGCAGTACCGGCAGAACCTTTGCCCTCATGGTCGGCCACGGCTGGCACCACGCTTCGTCAGACCATCCAGGGTTGGTCCACCAAAGAAGGTTGGGATGTCCGATGGGAATCCGAGATGCTGGATTACCCGATTGAAGAGCCGTTTTCCATGGTCGGCAAATACCTGGATGTCATCACCCAAGTCTTCGAGCTTTACAAGGGTGCAAAGCGCCCGTTCAAAGTTGAAATCTATCCATCACAAAAGCTTGTGGTCGTGAAGGAGAAAAAATAATGCGCCGCGCGATCCTTGCCCTGGCAGTCCTGTCCACGCTTTCCGGGTGTGCATATCAACGCACACAAGAAACCCTGAAGCAAAACGACACCACCGCCGAAACGGTGGCCAAGCACATGCAAGATGCCCGGGCGCCACGCCCGGACACCGTGAGCATCATGCATCAGCCTTGGGTATCCCGGACCCCCGTTCCTGTCGCCATGTCGAAGCAGTTGCCTGCTGCCTTGCAGTGCAAGGTGACTTTCGCACCTGTGCAAGGCGTGTCCATTTTCGAGTTTGGTCAGACGATCACGAGCCTGTGCGGGATCCCTGTGCGCGTGACCAAAGATGCCGTGGATTTTTTGACCGGCAGCAGCAGCAACGCGTCGTCGTACACCAGCATGGTGTCCTCGGCCCTGCCGCCGCTTCCCCCTTTGCCTCCTGGCATTGGGCCAGGCGGGCAGGGCGTAGTCCCGCAGCAGGCGGGGCCGGTGCCGCAGATGCGCAGCAATGCGGCCGATCTGGGTCAGATGGGCCTTGTCTCCAACATCAAGTGGCAGGGCAAGCCCGTGGCTGGCCTGCTCGATGTCGTGACATCGCGCCTGGGCCTGTCCTGGCGCTATGCCAATGGGGTCATCAGCATCTACTACCTGGACACACGGGTGTTCCGGATTACTGCCATCCCCAGCAAGACCACGATGAGCTCTACGGTTTCCGCAGGCAACCAGTTGAGCCAAAACGCCAGCGGCAGTGGCAGCACCGGGATGGGTGTTGGCGGCACGGGTACGGGCAACGCAGTGGAAATTTCCGGCGGCAGCACTCAGACCACGGAAGTATCCATTTCGACCAATATCGCTGCTGACATCGAAAAAACGCTGAAGAGCATGCTCACACCCCTGGGCAAGCTGTCGGTTTCTTTCTCGACCGGATCGGTGGCAGTGACTGACACCCCCGAGGTGCTCAACCGCATCGACACTTACCTTGAAGCAGAAAACGCGTCCCTGCGCCGCATGGTGCGCATCAACGTGGACATGATGGTGGTCACACTGGATTCCAGCGACCGCTTCGGCATCGACTGGAACGTCGTCTACAAGCAACTGGCGGGAACCTACGGCGCGGGCCTCATGAGCAACATGTCGCCCACGTCCGGGACCGTGGTCTCAAGCTTCGGCATTCTGGATACCGCACATAGCGAATTCTCTGGCACCAAGCTGCTGTTTGAAGCTCTCTCCAAACAAGGCTCCGTGTCTGTGGTCACGACGCCTACGATCAACACACTCAACCTGCAACCGGCGCCTCTGCAAATTGCAGAGCAGCAGTATTTCATCCAGGAAAGCAGTACCACACTGACCCCCAACGTCGGCGCGATGAGCTCGCTCAAGCTGGGCGCCATCACCACGGGCTTTAACGCAAACGTCCTGCCCTTTGTGATCGACTCGGAGAATCTGATCCTGCAATTTACGGCGTCCATTTCTCCGCGCGCGAACATCCGTCCGGTCACCAATGGTCAGGTCTCGGCAGAAGCGCCCGAAGGCAGCAGCCGGACGTTTTCCCAACAGGTGGCCTTGCGTAGCGGCCAGACGGTTGTGCTCTCGGGCTACGAGCAGTCGAGCGACTCCGGCAATAAGTCCGGTGTGGGCGAACCGGGCATGATGCTCCTGGGCGGCGGGTTCAACCGCACGAGCAAGCGCGAGGTGCTGGTGATCCTGCTCACGCCCATCATCGCAGAGCCCACACCCACGATGGCTTCATCTGGGGGCATGTAATGGCTCACAACAGGGACGAAGCCGGGCGCGAGGACAAGGGTGGCGTGACCATCCTTTCCCTGAACGGACGAAAGTTTGTTGTCGGCTTGCGCTGGCAGGCATTGAAGAGCTCCGTGCATTACATGCGCGAAGCGCGGCAGTTCGGCAAGGATCACGACATGGATATTGTCGTGATCCGCGAAGGGCTGGTGACCCAAGGCGGTTTCGTCTCGAAGAAGTCCGGCGTCACCAAAGAGATGTACAGCGCCGCCTCCGTGCTGACCGACGTGCTCGGCCCGTCCTGGCTTGCAGCATTCCGGCTCGATGACGATCGCTACTACCTGGTGGCCGCTGACAAGAGCGCGGTCATTCCGGATAGCGACATCATCGGCAGCGAGGACAGGATCCGCAGCCGGATGATGGAGCTGAACTCGATGTTCGAGTTCAGCGACGATCAAATCGTCGCGCCCGAGGATTGGTCGTTTGCTGGTGTGGAAAAGCCGCTTGACTCGCTGCTCACGGCGCAGAACGTCAAGAAAAAACACCGGCTCAAGCAACTGACTTTCGGGCTATCGAAGAAAGAGTGGTTTCGCTACAGCACGGCAGCGATCTTGCTGGGAGCAGTGGGCATTGGCGCCTGGACGTACTTTGAGTACGAGCGGCGCGCCGATCAGGCGCGCCGAGCCGCACTTGAGGCCGCGCGCCGTGCGGAGCTCGCGCGCCTGGACGAGGACCAGCGCCGTCAGATCGCATCCAGCGCACTGACCCGGCCCTGGACGCTCAAGCCGCGCCCTTCAGAAATGCTCTCGCTTTGTGAAGGGGCGATCTACAGCCTGCCCATCACGATCGGCGGCTGGGTGTTTGAGGCATCCCAATGCACAGCGTCCAAGCTGGATGCAACGTACAAGCGCACCACTGGCTCCACCAACGTGGACTTCCAGCGCGAATTCGCGCAAGTGTTCCCTGGCGCCAGCGTGGCCTACTCGGTGAAGGATGACACCGAGGCGAGCTTTTCTATCACGATGCACATGCCTGCAGGGGGCGACGATCTTGAGCGCCTGCAGGCAGGGATGCGCGACATGTTCGTAGCGCATTTTCAACGTGTGGACCACACGATCAAAGCAGACAAGATCGCCTCCCAGGTCATCACTCCTGCATTCTTGCCCAATGGCATGCCATGGCCCAAGGACGCACCGGCGCCGGTGCCTTCATGGAACACCTACGCGTTCGTTTTTGAGAGCGCAGGCAGGCCATCAACCACCATGGCGGGACTGCCTGACGACGGCATCCGGGTGGCGATCGTGGAGGCCACATTCAAAGAGGGCGATGCCTCTTTTTCATGGAAAACAGTCGGAGAGATTTATGGTCTTCAATAACACTTGCCTGCGCCTGGCGATCGCAGCTGCGGCGCTCTTTGCCGCCTATCCGGCCTACAGCCAAGAAGCGGCGCCCGATGAAACCGCACCGCTGGCCCACAAGGCCGAGCCCGTGGACCGTGCGCCGGGGCTGCATGTCAAGCCGCACGTCCACGGCCAGAACGTGGGCGCGCTCGGACAGCTGTATGAGCAGCGCCTGCTCATCAAAGCGCAGGTCGAGCTCATCAACGCTCAAGCACAACTGAAGACCAAGGGCGTAACCACGGCAAAGATCGCCGAATCCTACGCACCGACGGTCAAGATGGTCCAAGGCGTGGGCAACAACCTGTTCGCCACGTTCCTGTACCCCGGCGACATGGCAATGGACGCCCGGGTAGGGGAGACGATCTCGGGTGGCTACAAGGTCGAGTCGATTAGCGTGAACCAGGTTGTGCTCTCCAAGGATGGCGAGCAGATCCGCCTGGGCTTTTCTGCCAGCCCACCGACGCCATTGCCCGCGCTCGACAACCAGGCAGGCCCGATGTCCCCTATGGCAGGGAATATGGGGTCTATGGGTGGCTTTCGATAGGGTGAGACCGTGAGCAATGACACGCTGCCAAAGCAGCACCCTACATACCCGCACAAAGCCGCGCTGGCAGAAAAGCTTGTGTACGCCGATGATGGTGTCATCTACATCAACGGCATACACAAGCGCGATCTCGACGTACAAACCGAGATCGCGAACATCCGACGATCCAGCACCACGGAGGTGTCGGTTCAGTTCGTCATGCTCTCGCAGATTGAAGCGATCTATGGGCAAGACCCAAGCCTGATCGCCAAAACTGCCAACAACCCCCAGGACTCACAGACAAACCGGCAGGAATACCTGATCCGCTTGATGCGCACGGCTGCGCACAAGGGAGCCAGTGACATCCACATGGTCGTGGGCGGCAGCAAGACCAAAATTCAATTCCGGATCCACGGCGAATTGCATCTGGAAAACGAGACAACGACCGAGGAGGGAGAGTTCATGATGAGCGCGCTCTATAACTCGATGATCGACTCGTCTTCGGATTCCGACTTCAATCGCGGCAAACGCCAACAAGGCCGGTTGCGCAAAGAATTCGCCGCAAAGGCAGGGGTCTGGTCCGCGCGCCTGGCCACGACGCCTGCTGAAAGCGGCGTAGCCATGGCGCTGCGCCTGCTCTACAAGCGGCGCAGCGGCAGGCCGTCCACGGCGCAGCTGGGGTATTTGCCCGAGCAGGTGGCCATCCTCAATGAGACCAAGCGCCGGGGCAAGGGCATTTGTATTTTTTCTGGCAGCACCGGCTCCGGTAAATCGACAACGCTGGAATGCCTGCTTTCTGAATACAGCCTTGAGACGGGTGGACGCAGGCGTGTCTTGACGATTGAACACCCTGTTGAATTCCCGATCGAGGGAGCTGTCCAGACCCCCATCATCGACAGGAACGGGGCTGATGACGATGGCGTGGCCGCTGAGTTTGCAAGCTCTATCACCCACTCGATGCGGCTGGATCCGGACATCATGATGGTGGGCGAGGTGCGTAGCGTGGGCAGCGCGCGCGCGGCATTTGCCGCCGCCATGACGGGCCACGGCATGTACACCACGCTGCACGCCAATGACTGGCTGACGGTATTTGACCGGCTGCGCGACCTGGGCATCACCGACAGTTTGCTCTATGACCCCACGCTCGTACGCTGCCTGGTGAACCAATCGCTTGCGCGCACGCTCTGCCCGCACTGCCGCATCAAGTTCTCCGACCATTCGCACCAGGTCGATGACGCCCTGGGCGCGCGCATCGAGCGGTTTTGCACGCCAGACACTGTGTACCTGCGCGGCCCTGGCTGCGACAAGTGCTTGGGTGGCATCAACGGTCGTACCGTGGTGGCCGAAGTGTGCAGCCCCACACGCGGGCTGATGGAGGCTTACCAGAAGAGCAAGTTCGCGGCATACGACTACTGGAAGGCACACGGCGGCATTACCAAGTGCTCGCACCTGACGCGCCGGATCAATGAGGGCTTGATCGATCCGGCCATGGGTGAGCTTGACGTGTGCCTGCTCGATACCGATGAACTGCTGATGGCATAGGGGATGCGGCATGTGGCCATTTAAAAAGAAGGACGCCGGGGCAGCCGACGATCTGCAGGTGGGCTCCAGACAGGGTGTGCTCTCGACGGCGCTGCGCCGACAGCTGTATAGCGAGCTGCACCTGTACCTGAAAAATAATCACAAGCTCGATGTAGCACTCACCGAGATTTACAACATCTACAGCGATGACGGCAAGAAGCCGCGCAACAAGGTTGCGCTCATGATGAAAGAAATCCTGACCGGCATGGCCGGGGGCTTCTCTTTTGCCAACTCGCTCGCACCGTACATCCCCGAGGGCGAGTTTTTCCTGATCTCGGCAGGTGAGAAATCGTCGTACCTGAAAGAGTCGATGATGCAGGCCACGCGCCTGATCAAGAGCAAACAGCGCCTGGCCGCGTCCAACCGCAAGGCCTTCGCCTACAACACCTTGCTCGGCCTCATGATGGTGGCCGTGCTGGTGGCATCGGCGTTCTTTTTGATCCCGCAATCCATGATCATGGTCAAGCCCGAGCAACTGACAGGCTTTGCCTACGGTGTCTATGCCATGAGCGAGTTCGTGGTGCATTTTGGCGTCTATGTCCTCGTGCTCGTTATCGCACTCATCTACCTGATCCGCTGGGCGCAACCGAACTACACCGGACGCCATCGCGTGTTGCTCGATCACGTATGGCCGTTTTCGCTCTACAGGACCGTGAACGGTGCCACTTTCTTGATCTCGCTGTCCGCGCTGATGCAAGCCAATGTGCAGACTGGCGATGCGCTCAAAGAGCTCTCCGAGAACGCAAGCCCGTACATCAAGCAACGCATCCTGGCGGCGCGCTCCGGCCTGCACCACGGCCAGGGCCTGGGCGAGTCGCTGCACATGAGCGGCTATCAATTCCCGGATCCAGGTGCAATTCGGCACTTGCGCATCCTCGGGTCGAAGTCCGGCGTTGAGGTGGCGATCAGCAACTTCGCCGACGACTGGCTCGAAGAGTCAGTCGTCAAGTTCGACGCAGTTGCCGAGGTCGTCAAGAACGTCGGCATGATCCTGGTCTTCCTGGTGGCTGGTGTCGTTGTTGCCGGTACCGCCATGATTCAGCAAGCATCGCAAAGTGCGATGGGCATTATGTAGTAACACCTTTTATCCACGTAGGAGTGAAAACCATGCAAGTCGCCGTCCAAACCAAAACCATTGGATCGCTGGTCCGTCGCCGTCGGGCTCGCGGTTCGTTCATCACCGAATTCATGGGCACCTGGGGCCTGTATGCGCTGATCGGTGCGTTGGCACTGGCAGCGCTGGGCACGGCTTATGTCATCTTTTGGGGCGCAAGCGAAACGCAAAATACCAGCACCCTGTACTCGACCATCATGCCTCTCAAAAGCACTCGTGGCGGCTATGGCAGCGGATCGCTGGTGGACGTGTTGATCAAGACCGAATCCGTTCCCAAAAGCATGAACGTGACCGAAGGCAAGATCTACAACAACTGGGGGGGGGGAGGTGACGGTGGTCGGTAACGGCCAGAACTTCACCATCACGCAAGCCGGCGTGCCGCTGGAGCAATGCCCGAAGATGATCCAAACGCTCTCGAACTCCGGGACTTTCTCTGACATCAAGGTCGGCGCCACCTCGGTATCCTCCATGCCGACTTCGATTTCTGATGCCAACACGGTTTGCGGTACTACTGGCCCGGTCACCATTGCGTTTACCTCGGTGAACTGAGCACATGACTGGCGTCTTGCAAATGGATGCAATGCTGGGTGCCGGAGCTGCGGCTCTGGCGCTCCTTTGGATTATGGCACTTGCGCCCTGGATCTCGCGCGCGGCAAGTACGCGCTTGCGCGCGAGCCTTTGTCAGGACATCGAGGCGACACGCAGCGCCCAGGCCCACGAGCTCATGCCGCGCGTGCTTGCCGCACCCGCGCAGCGGCGCGTGTTCTGGCTGCTTGCAGCGGTATGGAGCATCGGCTTTGCCGCGCTTTGGCTGCGCGTTGGCGTTTCATCGTGGAGCGCTGTCGCGTACTCCCTTTTTTTTGCAGTGCTTTTTGTAGCCAGCCTAATCGATCTGGACACACAACTGCTGCCGACTCCGATGGTGGGCGCAATCCTATGGGCCGGGATCCTTGCCGCCCTGACGGGTTTGGTGCCTCTGTCGCTGGAACGCGCCGTGCTGGGCGCGGCTGCTGGCTGGATCCTATTTTCTCTGCCGAACCTGATATTGACGGCTGCCCGGGCCGACGCAACCCCTGCGGTGGGTGCCGGGGACATTTCCTTTCTCGCTGCTGCGGGGGCTTGGCTTGGCCCGCAGCAGACGATCGCCGCCGGATGCCTGGCGGTGGTGTTCGCCTCGCTGGTGACGCTGGGCCTGCGCATTGCGCGACCCGCTGCCCAGGCGCACACGCTCCTGCCCTTTGGCCCTCTTATCAGCGTGGCGGCGATCGCCATGCTCTGTTTCGATCCTTACCACCACTTTATGGCGTGAGCTGTGGCAAAACTTTGCGATATCGACTTCATTGATCTGTACCTACGTCAGGGCTTTGCCTACTTCAAGGGCCTGGCTGGACAAGACACTTCTATCACCCCTGTGGACGAGCAGTTCCAGGCCGAGATCGAAGAGATCCGCCAGTTGTGCCAAAAAACGCTGGACGACACGAAGCGGCGCGAGTTCTCGTTTCTGCGCGACGACGTGTTGTACCGGGTCGCGGCTTTCTACAACCCGCACGAGGGCGTGACTTTTGTCATGCGCCAGAAAAAACACGAAGTGCGGCCGCTCTCGCATACCGGCCTTGGCTCTTCGACACAAGAGGCGCTGCTGCACCCCGACCTGCGCGGCGCCGTACTGGTGCTGGGCGAGATGAGTGCCGGGAAGACCAGCACGATCTCTGCCGCCATCGAGGCACGCCTGACCGCATACGGCGGCCTGGCCCTGGTGCTTGAAGACCCGATCGAGACCCGACTGTCTGGGGAGATCGGCAAAGGCCTGTCTTTGCAGATCGAGGTCGAGAGCTACGCTGACGAGCTCGTGCGAGGGATGCGCAGCAACGCGGATCTGTTCATGATCGGGGAGATCCGCGACGGCCACACGGCATCGGAGTTCCTGCGCGGCGGCAGTAACGGCCATCTGCTGCTTTCCTCTGCGCACGCGCAATCCATTGCGCACGGCCTGACCCGTATCAGAAGCCTCATAGGAGGCGCGGCAACCGACGTGAACGCCATCATGAGCCAGAGCCTGGCCCTGGTCATCTACCAGTCCATTAAGCGCTCTCCGAAGGCCAATGGCGAGGGGGTGAACTGCCGCCTCACCTCGGAGACGCTGCTCATCACCGGCGCGGCCAACGAGTCGGCCATCCGGGAAAAGATCTACCAGGGCAGTTTCCGCGCCCTGGCCGACGAAATCACTGCCCAGAAAAACGCGCAGCGCTGGGCAGCGCGCGATTGATACAGACGAATTCTGGAGTCCAAAGCCATGACGATGAAATCCAAATACGCAGCGATTCGCCTGCAAAAACTGCGCCGCGCCAAAGGCGCCTGGGCCATTGAAGCCGTCGGGGGACTGGGGCTCTTGGTGCTGATCGTCGGCTTTACCATGTACGACCAGGTGCGCGGCAATGATCAACGCATGGCGCAGATCGCAGCTACCCACCACAAGACGGTGGCCACTGCCGGATCCGCATACATCCGCGACAAATACTCGGACCTCCTGGATGCGCTGCCCGCTATAGGCAACACGACAACGGTGAGTTTTGCGACCCTACAGGCGGCTGGATACGTGCAGCCTACGCTATCCCCCGAAAACGTCTGGGGCCAGACGCTGAACCTGCGGGTGCGCCGTTCCAGCACGGATCAGAATGCCGTGCAGCTGGAGGGCCTGGTGATCGGTGAAGGCGGACAAAGCGTCCCTCACGACATTGCCCGCGCAGTGTCACAAGACATCGGCGCGGAAGGCGGCTACACGGTCGCCTCCGGCGATTACTGCGCGACCAGCCAAGTGAGCGTCAGCACGCTTTGCGGCACGCGAGGCGTATGGGAACGCCCCATGGCCGACTTCGGTGCTGCGGTCTCTCCAGGACACATCGCAAGCGCCTTGTTCTTCAAGGACGGCATGCAGGTCAACGACTACCTGTACCGCCACCGGGTTCCGGGCAAGCCTGAGCTGAACACGATGGAGACATACCTTCAGATGGGCACGGGCGCCCAGGCGGTCGAGGGTCAGCCTTGCCGCTCTGTAGCCAGCGACCCAAGCAGCCCGCTACTTCAAAACGGCGCAATTGCAACGACCACTGACGGCTTGATACTTTCTTGCCAAGGCGGTATTTGGCGTGCACAAGGCGCCAGCCTAGTCAAATACGGCGGCGGATGGGCTTATGCAGATGGTTATTGCGCTCATCCGAACCCCATCACAAATTCATGTGTTTGTCCTACGGGCTACGACCTGACAGGGATTTCGAGCGCAGGATGGATTAATGTCCAATGCTACGCAAAGCGGTAATTGCCAAGACAGTCGCTGGAAAGGGAGCGGCAACCTCCCAACATGTGGTGGAACGCCCATCGGTCATGTATCCGGCGCTGGTTACTGGGGAGGGGGTTACCACTACAATATCTGTCGAGGCGATGGCACTTGGGGTAGTTTCACGACTTGGCCTAACTAGCTTGCCAAGGCGGTCGCTGGATTTCATCGACCCGATTTGGCGGTATGTACAGCGTTCACGTGTATCAGCAAACAGGAGAAAAAATCTGCGTCAGCCGTAATCCTCAAACGTTCAACTGCAATTGTCCGGCCGGGTTTACCGCTGACGAAATGCCAACTGGCCAGGGCTGGAACACAACTTGGTTGTGGGTTCTGTATGTGGGATATTGCTATCGGTAGTACGCCTTTGCCAAGACGGTCGCTGGAAAAGAGTCGGGACAAGCCCCACGAGTTTTTACGACGAATTTCAAGCAACTGGATTTACTAGCGGTCCAAACCAATGTTCGAGCACGCCCATACCTCAACGAACATATCAACTCACACTTAAAGAGCGGTCAGTTGTTTTGATGTCTTTGATTACGAACCGTACTGGCGCTGGCGCAATGGTGGGGATTGGAAATAACAATGGGCTATGTGGCTATGACATATCGCTTTCCGGGGGGATTACAACAGCATCCACAAACTGCTCATTTATCTTAGATCCGGGCACTCATTCCCTTCATTTCTGCATGTCTGATGCGGCTTTTGGAACCCAGGGTTCAATCATCGTTATGCCAAGCGAGTAGCTTGCCAAGACGGTCGCTGGGCTAAGCAATTGGCTGTTTCAACAACCACCTGGACGTACGCCGCATCTGGACCAGCGGGATCTTCTTATCTAAAGGATATCGGAGTTCACAAGTATTGTGCGCTAAGCCTCACGTACGGATGGCCTAACGATGTGACATGCTATGTTTCATCGCTTGCAGGCGCGTGGAAATTAGGCATTCTATTTGGGGCTCCAAGCAGCAACGGTCGGTGTGATGCAACTTGCATTGACTAGCTTGCCAATACGGTCGCTGGAAGGCGCAAGCGAATGAATCAGGCTGTTATAACGTGGTCCCGGCTGGCTACGCTTTTTCAATTCAAGGGATTGGCAGCATAAAGAACAATCTGTTTTCTGGTCTCATCTATGTAGCACGTAATAGCTACGGCGTTGAGTCTAGGGTATGTGGCAATAGTCCGACATGTGTAGCGTCGAATTTAGGCACTTACAACGATCAAGGGATCGGCTGGACATCGCTAATAAGTACGACACATATGCCGGTATCCTCCGCTACCGTTTGTTGATTGCCAGGGCGACGATGATTTAACTAGCTTGCCAAGACGGTAGCTGGAAAGGATTTCATTCAAGTTGGCGCGACGTCAATATGTTTGACAATGATTTGTTTGATGTGAATTGTCTTTATCGTTGGGAGTACGGTCCAACTTGGACCTATGCTAATTATTTAAGAACTTACGAATTGGGACGGGACGGCGATAGCTCAACTGGTTCGTTCCGCGTGCCATACACCGCAAAACACCTAATGATGAGAGACAACGGCTCTTACATTGCAATTAATCGCTTGCAAGAACTTTGCCTTGGATAGCCTTTTGCCAATCCGGTAGCTGGCATCATTCCTCTGGAGTGGGAGCGAAGGCCTGGGTTAATTTCGATGGAACATCCTGCCCCGGAGGGTGGTGTACAGTTCGCGGGTCATCCAATATCGCTGGTGTGCAGCGTAGCGGCACAGGGGCTTACACAATCTATTTTCTCACCCCCATGCCAGATGCAAACTATGCACCAATCATGAGCAATAATGGCGAGGCGGCAGCCGGGAATTCTGGCATTTACACTGTTAATCTTCCCGGCGCCTTTTCAATTCGTTCGTACAATTCAGAATGGGTGCCGATGGACTACGCTTATGTGAGCGGTGCTGTCTTTAGGTGATCATCTTGCCAAGACGGTGTTTGGAAAAAAGGAGGCGGAGATAACAATGAACGCCCTTTATTGACGGATGTCGATCCGTGTAATTCGACTAACATAGGTAAAAAGGCGCTTTATATTTATTCTTACACTCCTAATCCGGGCTGTGGCAATGACAACCTGGATTGCGGAACATATTATCACTTGGGAGTAAAAACTTGTTTTGGTTATCCATATTATCAATGGAGATAACTTTGCCAAGACAGTCGCTGGAAGCAAGAGAATCGATTCAGAGGCTTATATGGCCTTTATGACAACGGTGCCTGCGGTTCCGAGAACCCGATGACTGGCGGGTGCTCATGCCCCGACGGATCCGTAATCCAGCAGCCATGGGTGTTCAACTATTTTTCCGTTTCCCCAGGCAATACTGGGTACGCCATATTTTTTTGCTATTCCCCTTGATTGCCAAGACGGTATTTGGCGTGATAACACAGTGAAATCATACGTAGAGTTTCCGTATGCCTCCTTGGGAAGTTGTGGAATACCTGGAGTCTGCCGGTATTATGCGGACACCTTCGAGACTACAGCGCCGCGTTACGTGCTCTCTGTCGGGACACACCAGGGCGCGGGACCTATTGGATCGTCTTACGTGCAAATCGTCTTAGATGGTGCAACCTGCTCCATCACTCGAAGCATTGCCGGATCTTCTGGAGCGACCCCTCACTCATCGGCGAGTTGCCTAAAGCGTATCAACCCAGGTGCTCATACCATCACAACATATTTCGTCGGAGATGATGGCGCCAGTGTTATGGATGCAAAAGGATCGCGAATATTGTTTTGATCTTGCCAAGACGGTATTTGGAGATCAAATTCAAGCAAGGCCCCTGAGTTTGACCCTGCTGACTGCTATAGCACCGGTGACGACCCGTTTTTTCCAGCTTGTTTGGTCCCTGGTTATGCCATCGCAGGCGGCTATGTGAGACAACCATCCAACGCGGCATTTCTGCGCTTGCTTTGCTGCAAGGTCAAGTAAGCTTCTTGCCAAGGCGGTCGCTGGGCAGGATCACAAACAACAACAACCTATTCTGGTGTAGGTACCCCAGGAAATTGTGGTGCTTCTTGGTATGGTGGAGGGCTATGCTCGACCGTTCTTTATAGCTGGATCGATTTTCCTAAGCCATTTTCAAACATTCCCATAGTTTCAGCTTCTTTTGGTAGGCCTCGCGGTGATTTAGCCCCTTGTACTGGAAGCGCGCTCGACACCTTCACCGCTTATATCTCAGGCGTTACGACGACGGGATTTTATCTATACGGAGGATTTTCCCCCCTCGGATCATCTGCCTGCGGTGCTGGCTACGATGGCTGGTGGGCGCGATCCGATATTTCCTGGGTCGCCACACTGTCCAAATGAGCGCATTGCCAAGACGGTCGTTGGAAGGGCATGAGCAGCCGAAGGCTTATATCTGGCAGTGCGAGCGTGACAAGACATGGTTGGTCTGGTACTGGAGTTGAAACGGTTGAAATTCCTGGGGAGCATTCATTTTGCTATCTATCAACCGTATATTCTGGTACGACCTCTACAGGAGAGGGATACTGTAGTGTCACCTACGATGGAAAGGGAAAATGGTATGTGCACGCAGGAGTCTCATTTAATCAACATGCAGCATCTTGCTCGGCAACATGCGTCAACTGATTTGCCAAGACGGTCGCTGGAAGAAGCAAGCTCGCGGGCCTGGCGGATATTTTTTGATAAATGAAGATGGTAGTTCTGGACCAAGCTACGTCAACCCGATAACCGGGACATATGGATGCCCAGCGGGGTTTGAATCCTCACGGCTCCCAGTGATTTTTTATACAGTGCACAATCCATATCAAGAGGAAGGCCACTACTATCTACACCTCTGCCTTTAGCTTGCCAATCCGGTGTCTGGAAAGGAAGCGACGGGCTAGGCTATGGGCAGACGTGGCGGGACATGACAAGTTTGCGCTCGCTAAATACCAGTTACCGGAATCAAACGGGGAAACCAATACAAGTTATCGTGCGGGGACAGTCGGCGTCCTATTCTGACGGTAGCCCCGTATACATTGCGGTTGATGGTTTTTTGTTGGGGGGCACATATAACTTCAACGGTAATGCCCCGACATCATCCGCTGCTGCAATTGTTCCCCCAGAATCCATATACTCAGTCTACATACCTAGTGGATACTTATTACAATGGGCTGAACTTCGTGGGGGATCATAGCATTTGCGCAGAGCTTTATTCTGCACCGGGCGGGTAATCACTCTTAATCAAGGCATGTGGCGGCGCATGACGCAATGGTCCCTCCTGCGCCCCTTGATAAGTAGCTGTTGAGAGAATCCAGGTGCCATTCATGTCGGGCGAAAGAGTGCATACGAAATTCGCATTCGCATGCACTCGTGATAAAGCACAAAATGAATGTGACCCGAGTGATAAAGCGTTACTTCCAGAAGCAGCAACCGTGGGCCCGGAGTAATAGGTCAATTTAGAAAGTCCGGTTTTTTTCCAGGCACCGGATTGGCAAAACTAGCTGATAGGAGTGCAATTTAATTGCAGAGGAAATTTTCCGTTCTTATTGGTCCAATTTATGCAATACCCCAGCGTAGTGACCTGGCCGTTACAGCCGTAGGAGGCCCATTGGCCATTCAACGCTTCTGCTGTTGAAATAGGGCATAAGTACAATTTTTGAGGAATGCCACTGCTCTTCCAGCGACTGCCTTGGCAAAACAGCAAGTTCGACCAAAACTCTACTCACAAATAATTATGTATTGGCAAGTCCCGTTATATATAAATCCGTTCGTGCTTGGCCAGTAATCGCGATAACCGCAACTGACAATACGATTATTATCCGCCAGCGCAAACTGGCCGCCGAAATGATCTGGATAATTCCCATGATAATTTGTTCCTGATGAAACGAGCCACTTGCATTGTGGTTGTGACTTTCCAGGTGGTAGAGGTATCTGTTGACCATGACTGATCATGCCCGTAGCCACGGCTGCATTGTTCGCTTTCCACACCCCGCCTTGGCAATCTAATTTCGCTCACATACATAGCCCCAGTACGAGTTATCCCAGGCGCTGGATTCGTAGTGCCCCCCGTAGGAGGCCCAGCGAGCAGCGTACCCTGACGGGCAAGAACAAGATGCAGTTTTCAGATTAATTCTGGCGCAAGTGCCATACGCGGGATTGCTGCCTTGATATGCAAACAGGCGAATTAAATAAGAACCCCCGTAATATTCTGTAGACACCCTTCGCCAAACACCAGATTGGCAAGATCAATCTATGCATGTTACTTGAAGGTCCATGGTTAGAGAGTATCCCGACCACCGCGCTTCGAATAAGTATTGGCCCAGATTATTGGGAGACGAGCTTGAACGGTAGACATAACCGTGTGGCCTTTCACCGCCCAAACCGGAAATTGAACAAAATCTGTGATATCCCAAGCTCTTGACACCGGGGCCTGGGGTCAGATAATTCACATCTATTTCGGAAAACTCAAAAGATTTGTTCTGTCTGCCCCAAATACCGGATTGGCAATTTCAACAGGAATATGCAGTGCCCAGCCACGCACCACCGACACAGTGACTTAAACGCGGAACATAGCCGAAACCGGGCATATAAGATGCAGCGCATGTGTAAGTACCTGATGGATATCCGCCGCAAGAGGCTCCGTCTGACAGTTTCCACTGGCCTCCTGATGTAGCTTTCCAGCGCCCGGATTGGCAAGTTAGTCAATGCACCAATAGGAGAGGTAACTCTGATTATTGGAAGCTGTCCAGAAATATCGACCGGTTGCATCTGGAATGCCTGTAGTTGACACCCCCCCGTCTGGACTGCCAGACACGCCCAATATGCCGCATAGTTTTCTCCATCCGATAGATACGGATTGACCCGCATATAGACCGTTGATCGATATCGTGTACCGATTTGGCTGCAACCAGCGACCGTCTTGGCAAATTCCCCTCAACAAACCGTCGAGGGGAATGATTTTCTCCTTGTAAAAGAACGACTTGCTCAACTCGAAGATGACGCTTCTATGTCAGAAAAGTATCAAGCCATCGCCATCGGGTCGATCATGACCACATCCCCCGCATGCTGGCACTCAAGGTAGTTGTCCGGGGCAGGCAATTTCCCACCCTCGCGAATAATACCAAGGAGCGTGCGCAGCAGAAGATCCTGCGCTGCCGCCACGGCGTCTTTCTTGTTTTCCGCCTCGCGCGTCATGATGATCTGCTCGGCACCAAAGTCTGGAAAGACGACAGCATGTGCGCCAGCGGGCTTGGCGACGAGAATTCCAGGGTAGGGAACCAGGTGGTTGAGCACGGCCATCTGGGCCTTCTTCTTGGTGCCTTCGAGTTTGTGCACGAGCCGGTTTGCCCGGAGATGGGTGTAGCGCTTGAGCATCGCAAGCGACTTGTGCCCGGAGATTGCGGCAATCTCCATCATGTCGAGCGTCCCCAGCTCGAAGAACCGCGAGATCGCTTCATGGCGCATGTCATGGAAATGCAGATCTTCAATCCCCAGGCGCAGCATCATGAACCGCCAGGTGGATTTGATCCCGTTCTTGGTGTAGCTGAAGATCGGCCCATGGGGCTTAAGCCCCATGCGCATGATGGCCTCGCGGGCCTTGCTCGATAGCGGCACATCGCGCTTGCTGCCGTTTTTCGTGTCGGGCAGGTGGGCCACCCGGGTTTTGAAGTTGATGTGCTCCCAGCGCATCCCCAGGATTTCGCTTTGCCGCATGGCGGTGGTCAATGCGATCATGATGATCGAGTAAAGCTCCAGGTTCTGATGTCCATGGGCATAGCGCAGGATCTGACGCTCTTCACGGTTGGTCAACCTACGGTCACGCCCGGGCGGGTTCTTGGGTTTTCTGACATCCGCGCACGGATTGGCCCCTCGGGTGTACCCCCACTCGATGCGCGCGAGATCGAAAAAATTCGACAGCAGCGACATCTCCAAGCGCACGGTGGCGGGCGAGAGCGGCTTGCCGGTCTTCCGATTGAGCGAACCCAGTCGCATGTCCCGATACGAGGCAATATCGACGCTCGTGACTTCGTGCACGTGCTTTGCCGCGAGGAACGAGCGCAGGATCTGGAGGATCCGATAGCGCTCCTGTTCGTAGCCCTTTTTCAGTATCGAGACGGTTTTTCTGTAACGGATGAGGCCACGGGCCATACTGGTTTTTTTGATCTCAACGGTTGGAGCCTGAGCCACATAGAACGACATTGTTTTTCTCCTTTTCAAAGTTAATCACGGTGTTTTTTTGACAAAAACGCGTAAGACTTTAAAAAAATGAATACAATTGGTGGCGGTTGCAGATCAAAAAATAGGGATTTCTGGGCTCAATCCATCGATAGGTATCAAAATGCCGTTTTATTCATATGTTTTCGTCGCCTTGCTGGCGATGTCCGGTGCAGTTTCGGCCAGTCTTTGGGAGTCGCAGTCAGCGGGGCTCGCGTCGGCCCAAGAGGTGTCTGCTGCCAGCATGCGTTTCATGAGCAAAATCGTGAGCGACTACATGCGCGCGAACCCCGCTGCCTCGGGCGAGATCTCGGACACGGCGCTGGCTCCGTTTACTCCGAGTTGGTTCAAGGGAGATTCCCGGCTGCGGGTCGCAGTGCAGGACGGGCGCGGGTACATTTTCATCGTCGTCGCCAATGGCGAACGCATCCCCGCCCAGGCAGTGATCGGTGGCGATGAAATGCCAGTGACGCTGGGCATCGCCACAAACGGCCAGCTGGTGAGCCCCGTGGCTGGAACCGTCTTGCTGAGCATCCCCACGCTCATCCCCAACGGATCCTTGGTCTACGTCATTTAGCACCAAAACGCATCATAAAATCGGCAATCTGATTTTTAGTTAGATTTCTTTGATCGCTGATTTTTGTGTTACCGTCGGCTATGACCATTTTTTCTGGCCACGACATGCAAGACCACACCCCCCAGCTTGCCGCGCCCGCGCGGCGCCGGTTTCTGCTTCAGGCATCGGCGCTCACCGCGAGCGCCGCAGCCAGCATGATTTTCCCGCCTGGCGTGCTCGCCAACGATTTCTGGGAACGACCGCGCACACTGTACCTGCGCCGCGCCGGTACCGACGAGACGATCCGCACCACCTACTGGGCCGACGGCAAGATCCTGATGCCCGGCTACACGAGCGTGTGCCACGTGCTGCGCGACGTGCGCGCAGGCGTCTCCGCAGACATGAGCCCTCGGCTGCTGGACATCCTGGCGGGCATCCAGGGCTGGTTCCGGTCCTACAAGCAAGACCGCCTGATCGTGGTCACCTCCGGCCTGCGAGTCGAGTCCACGAACGCCAATACCGAGGGCGCCGCCAAGAACAGCAGGCACAAGACCGGTGGCGCGGCCGACATCACGATCCCGGACGTGCCCGCTGACTACCTGGCCAAGCTCGGCCTGTACCTGCAGGGTGGGGGAGTGGGTTGGTATCCCAGCAAACACTTCGTCCATGTGGACGACTGGAAGCAACGGTTCTGGAAGGGATGAGCGCAGTAGGCACAGCGCTCACAACGGCGCTTGTGATCATAGACGCCCATGTCACCGCCGAAGTGTGCGCCCGGGTCGCGGGCAGCGGAGACATCGTGGTGCGGGGCAACCCACCTGTCCGTGATCAGCGGGTCGCGGGTTCGGGCAAGATCAAGTTTCGGTAGCCTGGCCTTCCAAGTCATCAAGGCATCGGAAAGCCCAGGAAACGCCCGTGGCAGCCTTTTCAAGGCCTGACCCAGACCTGCCTACTGCCAAACCCCAGAAAACGCTACAGCGGCCCGAATAACGGCCCCAGGTCGTTATACAGCGCATCTTGGCAGCACCGATTGATCCAGACGATCTCCGTCCGCGTCCCGCTGCCCCGGCCAGCTGCAATTCTGCTCTGCGTGCGAAAGCTCTTCCAATCGGCCAGGCGATCACCGTAGATCGCAGATTCGTACCCCGAAAGCACCACCATGCCGCTCAGGCCTTCCAGACGATCCAGCAGGCGATAGTGCTCCGCATCATCCATCTCATGGCGGTAGTAGCGGCCAG
Organism: Thauera sp.; assembly: GCA_034675825.1. Taxonomy (GTDB): domain Bacteria; phylum Pseudomonadota; class Gammaproteobacteria; order Burkholderiales; family Rhodocyclaceae; genus Thauera. The sequence goes on from JAUCCW010000006.1 coordinate 29,495, forward strand.
CGCCAGCCAGCTGCCGCGTCGATAGGACATAGGGTGGATCCACATAGAAAAGCGTTTGGGGCCCGTCGTAGAGCCCCATGACATCCAGTGCATCGCGGTTTTCTATGAGCACTCCGGTAAAGCGCTCGCCGACAGTAGCCAGCGCCGAAGGGAACCTTGCCCACAGGTCTGGTGGCGTGCTGTAAGCGCGCGTCACGTCCACACGGAACCCGGTGCGACCCTTTGTGGCGCCCGCCGAACCAAACCCCATCTGCGCCTTGATCGCCGTGCGCCTGGCCCATTCCACCGGATCGTCCGTCGGCTCGTAGGCCTGATCGAACTCGGCACGGGAGAAGGGCGTCAGTGCCAGTGCTTCGATCAAGCGGCCGCGCAACTCACGATCACGCAGGACCTCGAAATAGTTCACGATCTCACCATCGATATCGTTGTAGACCTCCGCGTACGATCGCGTCTTTTGCAGCAGCACACCAGCTGCGCCGCCAAACGGCTCGACGTAGCACTGGTGGCGCGGAAAAAACTGCATGATCCATGGGGCCAAGCGAAACTTGGCGCCATGGTACCGAATGGCCGGACTGGTGACTTCGACGGTAGGGATGTCCATCACGCTTGCCCGAGCGGCGAGAGTTGCTCGATCCTGTATACCTTCTCGGCCTTGTAGATGCGAGTGACCAGCACGCCATCGGCGCGCCTGGTGGAACTGCGGCGGTCCACATCAACCCACACCCACCTGGAAAACGGAACGTGCCGCAGGAACTTCACTTCCAAGCCAATTTCAGCAGCAAAGGCCGGATGCGGAACTGATGTGATGACGCAACGCTCACCCTTGGCTGGGGACCAGGTGGCGCGGGACAGCAGTGTCTGTGCCATGTTCGCTCCTTTCTCGATAGCGTTTCAAGTTTTGACGCAGCACCCGGGCGCTACGCTCAACCTCGTGCGATGCGGCGTATTTCGGCAAGTCCAGCGCGGCAGCGATGTTCGCGATGGACGCGGTGAGCCTGGCCGCTCTATTGTTGGCATCCCGGATCATTTCGAGAACTTTTTGTGGATCTCCGGCGTTGGCGATCGTTCGCACGAGCAGGAACTGCTCGCGATGCAGATCCACGTCGGGAAACCGCCACAAGCTGGCTTGCCGCACATACTCGGTATACCCGTGGCTCTGGCGAAAGTAGAGCGCGTGCCCGGCCAGCGCCTTGACGTGGCCGCGCGCGTTGACTTCCAGGAGCCCCCAGCCGATCGGCAACTCTTGCGGGGCGATCAGGCCCGTGGGGCACATGTAGTAGCGCCAAACGCCGATTCCGCCTGTCTGCCTGTGCGGCTTTTTCGCGTCGGCCAGGAAGTCAGAGCGAGAGGTCTTGACTTCAATGAGCGTGCTGCCATCAAGGGCCTGAGACCCCGTGTAGCGAAACCCGATCGCATCGGGGATCTCGCCGCTCCAGCCTGTCTTGCACTCGGACACTGCCACCGCGCACCCCGGCCCTCCGGCCGAAGGGGCGCGTTTGAGCCATTTGACAGCGATCGCGCAAAGGGTCTGATGTTGTGTTTTTTCCTTGTCCATGACGCGCCTACAGCAAAAGGCCCTGTTCTTCGGTCTGATCGCCCACACCACGGTGAAGTCTGGCTTCCCTACCGGACATCACCCCTCTGGTGAAGGCATAAGACTCTGCCTTATCAAATTTGGTGTCGAGTAATCGCGATTTGGACGGGGTTTCCTTCGGGATACTTTTCTGGTCGATATAGGCGCGCACAGCCGGATCCGGCTCTTGCTCGTCGTCCCCCGAAAACTTCCGGACGATGCTGTACACGGACAGCGCCCAGCCGAGGCAAAACCGGTTGCCCAATCGCCTCTTGTCCCCAAGCTTCAGTCCTTGCGGCAGGCTGTCCTGGAAGGTTTCGCGCGCCCGCATTGCCTGGCGCAGCAACACCGTGAAGGCATACGCTGCAATCTCCGCGCTGTGATTGGTGCCAACAAATATCCACTCGAACGAATTTCCAGAAGGCCCCCGCGAACGCTGCATGATGACGCGGCATCGAAACTGTGTGGAAACCGCTTCCACCAGGCCATGTTCCCATTGGGCGGGCTTCGCCTTGGCGCGGCTTTTCGCGCTGGCTTCACTGGCCTGGCTGGCCAGCACGCTGGCGTATTCGAGGTTGAACTTGAGCATGAGCGCGGCGGCTTGCCGCATCGCTGCCGCCGCCTCGTGCTCATTGGCGCTCTTGGAGAGCGCCATGCATTTCTTGATGCGCGCCAGGGCTTGATCAATGTTCATACGACTGTCCTTGTGCGTCAGAAAGAGCTTGAGCCGGTTCCTTGGCCTCGAAGTAACGGCTGCGCCAGGCGGGAATATCATTGATTTTCACACCCTGTTCCTGCGCGAGATCCACGACTCGCAAAAACCACGGCCCAAAAAACGGCCATCTGACCTGAAAGGCAACGGACACGTCTTGCTGCGGATCGTCGCTGACTTCCATGCGGTTGTTTTTCATCGTTCCCCTCCTTCGTGCTTTGGCCCGGACCGCTCGGCCAGCGCATGCTTGTAGCTCGCCTTGGCGTCCTTTTTGGTAGCTGACCACTCACCAGCCACGTCGATCGCACCATGCACGCGGCGCACCATGCGCCAGCGTACGGTGCCGGTACGCCAGTCCTGCTCACGTTCAAACGTGGGCAGCTTGTCGCCGCACAGGAACTGTCCAAAAGAGATGCACCCGTCGTAATCCAGGAAGCCCTCATAGCGGGTGCGCTCGCGCGGTGGCGGCAGCGCGCCCAGCGCGATTGATCGTCCGGCATCGGTCGCGCAGAACACGATGTCACCTTCAGGACAGAAAGAGGGCGTGCGAACCCGCTGCATGAGCCCCAGGGTCTCCATCACCTGGAGCTCAGGCATGTCGTGGTGCCCCGTGCCTGCGACGAAATGATTCCGGTGCGAGGTCCGGTGCTCCGCGCTCAGGCCCAGGGTATGTTGCAAAAGTTCAATTTGCCGGGACGTTGCTTCCGTGTTCATGGCTGACTCCTTAGCTGGCAAGCGCCATGGGCTCGCGCCGACGGCTCAATGTCGTCTGCGCAAGCACGCGGGCGAGGTTTGGACATACGCTATTGCCGCACATGCGAATCTGGGCTCCTTTGGAAAGAGGCCTTCTGGGCAACAGCCTCGGATCGCCAGGCACTTGCCTGCCGCTCTTGAAAAGCAGTTCAGGTACCGGGATTTCGTGGATGATGTAGCTCTCCGGAAACCCTTGTGCGCGGTAAAGCTCGCGCGGGGTGAGCATCCGAAGCGCGAGATCGACCAGCACATGATCGCCAACAATCACAAGATCCGCAGGCTCTGGGAAATGCTCCGGCAGATACTCGTGCATGAGCTGCGCGCAGGCCCGGGCGCGCGCCATTTGCTCAGGACTGAGAATTCCGGCAGAGACCTTGACCACTTCGACCAGCCCCAAACGGGCTTTGGTTGTGAGCGTATGCATTGGCTCATGGAGAGACTGCCATTGCCCGCCTTCGCCGTAGTATTTTGCGATGAAGTAGGCCGTCACCACGCGCTGCTGCGTGCCGCGCCCAGTGATCGTGGACAGGGGCATCTTCAAGGAACGACCTTCGCCGTCGTAAAACCCGGCGTTGGCTTGGTCCATGAACGCGGAGACAAGGAAGCTGGACGCGCCGCTGGCCGGAATCGTGTTCAAGGGCTTTGTCACCCGGCGTACGCCATGACTCCAGCGCTGTCCACCTTTGCCCTCACCGTGACCCGCATCGATCATGTAGGCCGTGACAAGCGCATGCTTGTTGGCCGCAACGACCGTACCCAGGGGGTTTTCGATGTCTTGCGCGCGGGCCTGCTGGCCCGGGCGCTCGCCGTAGCCGATCGTGATGAGGTGCGCAGCACGTTTATCTGCGCACGGCGTGGTCTCTTGCACGATGTAGGGATCCGCGCAGTTGAGCACATAACGCCAGCATCCCTTGGCAACACGGCGCAAGCTGTTGGGCACAAGCGGCTTTTTTCGATCGAAGATTGAAGTGGTCTTTTCATCAAAGTCGATGACCGAAGCCGCGCTGTGCCAGGGCTTGAGTGCTTTCTTGGCGACGGCCAGGCTGTCGGGTTCGCCGTGGGTGATTTGCGGCCACTCGATGGGTGTGCCATCGCAGCAAGCCATCAGAAAAAAACGCTTGCGCGTGGTAGGCGTGTCGAAATCGCTTGCCCGCAACTCGCGGTAGTCGATGTCATAGCCCAGGCCCTTGATGAGTTTTTGGGCCAGCACGCCATCGGGTTCGATCCCGAGGAAGTGGCAGGCTTCCAGCAGGGCAGGGTGGTCTTCGCTGATGCCGGTAGACAGCATCGCAAGGAACCCCTCGAAGGTCTCGCCAGCGCGCGCAGGATCGGGCCTGCAGGAGCCGTCTGGCAGCGTGAGCAGGGGACCCCAGGTTTTGAATTCTTCGACGTTTTCGAGCATCAAGCGGCGAGGCCTGCAAAGCAGCGCCCAACGGATGCCCACCCAGGCAAGCCCACGGATGTCTTTGTTGACAGGGGTCGAGCCCTTGGCCTTGGAAAAATGCTTGCAGTCCGGACTGAGCCAGACCAGGCCCACCGGCCTGGCGCGCGTCACCTTGATCGGGTCAACATTCCAGACGGATTCGCAGATGTGGAGCGTGTACGGATGGTTCAAGGCGTGCATGGACAGCGCCTCGGGATCATGGTTGATCGCAATGTCCACGGGCCTGCCAAAGGCTTGTTCAAGCCCTTTGCTGGCCCCGCCGCCTCCGGCGAAGTTGTCAATGACAAGCTCATGCTCAAGCCGCAGGTTCAGCGTTGAGAAGTCGAAGGCCTCGCCGGAGAAGAACTTACGCATTTGCGCGCACGCCGCCCAGGGCAGCGATCACGTCGGCCAGGGCGCGGCCGAGTTCCCCGGTCATGAGCGTCATGTCCGAGTCGAACTGCTCTTCGCTGTTTCGCGAAGCATCTGCGTTTTCGCGGATCACATCCAGGGGATTGATTGATTTGATGTCCAGCCCGTCAGTCAGGACAAAAGACACCCGATCGTTCCACGTGAGCGCCAGGCGCGTGCATTGCTTGCCCGCCTGCACGTGGCGGCGCACCTCGTCGGCGTCCACGCTTTGACGGGTGTAGCGTACGGTGGCGCGCGACTCGCCCGTCGATTGCAGCTGCGTGTCCTGGTCCACGGTAAAGCCCTCTGGTGCTTCATCGCGGGTGAGCCAGCCAGTCATGGCTGCGCCCGGCGATTGTTCGACGTGCAGCGGCACGATGGGGAAGGGCGCCACGATCTTGGCAAGCAGGCCGAGCATGTCATCGGCCTTGCCAGCAGCGCCTGCGTCGATCACGAACCGATGGTTCTCCATGTCGAACCAGGCGAAGGTGAGCGATTGCAGCACGAAGGCGCGCGGCAGCAACTCCATCGTCATCTGTTCCTTGATTTCCTTCATCTGCTTGCGCCCGGGCTTGTAGCCCTGTTGCTCTTCGATTTCCAGAGCGCGGGCACGGCTGAACTGATTGACGACACTGGCTGGTAGCAGTTTCTTTTCCGTACATACGGTGATCAGGTAGTGCTTGCCCACGGCATGGACCAAGCCGTGGCTCGCGTGTTCACAAGGCGGCACGAACCCGCTAACCTGCGAGTCCTGGCTTCCAGCAGGCGCGAAGGTGCAGCCTTCCAGGGCCTGGGCCAGGGCGTCCGGGCCGACATTCCAGTCAGGGTTCAGCAGGTAGATCTTCAGATTCTTGAAAAACATGGGGCCTCTCGCATCGTTGGTTGTCGCTCCGTTCATAGGTGTCAGAGCTTGTGATATGGACTATACACCACATTCAACATGGATGGTCAAAAAAATGTTTTTTTGATGCTTGCTCGGTTTTTTCTTTGTCTTTGCGCTTTTTATCAAAATGGCTGGGAGCCTCGGACGGTGGTCAACACGAAGTGTTGTCCACGGGCCGCAGGCTCGACACGGTGCGTCAAACTGCGAATCGCGAAGCGACTATCCACGGACGCGTAAGCGTCGGTGGATAGGCAGTTTGTCCACCGGGAGGCGAAGCCTCAGTACTTGTTATATAGAACTACTTGAAAAGAAACATACTTGGCGTTATCCACAAGTGCGGCTAGAGCCATTGATTTGCAGAGCTTGTTGGTATTTCATCGTGTTTGAATTGTTGGTGTTTCATCGTACGAATTGTTGGTGTTTCATCGTGGATAACATCTGAAAAGATGCGATGAAAGACTAACATATCCTTATAAAACAACGTCTTATGAATTGTTGGTGTTTCATCGTGGATAACTTTTCTTATCAACAGGGGTTTTGCGTCGAAACGGTGGGGTTTACGAGGTTGTATGTTGTTTAGATTGTGTATCAATGATGCTGATAAAGAGGTCATAGGTTCAAGTGCCTCGGATCCTCTTTTCTTTGCCCGTAGGGTGATGCCGCCGCCGTGGATGAAGCGGCCCAAGTGGCGCACTGAGGGCAAGAGTGGGCGCTTGAAATTGTCCATCGCGTTCAGCCGGGGCAATGATCGCAATGTGGCTGTCCCCTCGTTTTGTTGAGCTTGAGGATGGATCACTTCCAACATGTTGATCCTCCGAAAATTGATATCCAAACTCTGGAGCATAGTCCTCGTGATTGGGTGCTGCTGAGTGTTTGGGCGTCCCGGTCGGTCTCCCGGAAGGGGCCGACGATGAGCCAGTCGCTGTCTCGGTGTCGAGTGGTGTTGTGTGCCGCTCTTACCGTAGCAGGTCCCTTTAATTTGTTTGTTTATTAGTTTGTTTGTTCGTTATAATCAAACAAACCATCAACTATTGGAGCCTGGCATGCGCCCTGCTGAATTTTCTGAAGAGTCCGTGATTGAGGCTGGGGTCGCCCTGGCCGCTGCCGGTAAGAACATCACTGGCTTTGCATTGAGGCAACAAGTCGGTGGGGGCAACCCGACCCGGTTGCGCCAGATCTGGAACGCTCATGTAGCAAGCCAGGATTCGCAGCAATCCCAGGCTGAACTTGAGTTGCCGGTGGAGATCGCCGATGAGGTGCAGGCCGCGTCCCAAGCGCTCACGGATCTGGTGAGCAAGCTTGCGCTGCGAATCAACCACGCTGCCGTGAAGGTGGCAGATCGCCGCGTTGCGCAGGTCCAGCGCGAAGCCGACGAGCTGCGCACGCAAGCCGAACAGGAACTGGCGGACGCGGCGCAAACGCTCGAAAAACTGGAAGAGGCTGCCGATCAGGCGCGTGCGCAGGTAAAGGCACTCGAAGACAGGCTTGAGAAGACGCAAGCTGCTAGTCAGGCCCAGGCCGTGGAGCTTGCGCAACTACGCGAGCGTCTGGATGCGGCACAAGTTGCGCAGCAATCACAAAATGAGGTGCATCAGGAAAACCGCAAGAAAGCGGCCGCAGAGGTGCAGCGACTGGCCGAGCGGGCGACTGAGCTGAAAGCTGAGCGGGATCAGGCAAGGAAGGATGCTTCGATCGCACGCGAGGAGTCTGCGCAATTGCGCGGGCGCGTGGATGCTCTGCAGGGTATGGTGAAGAAGTAGGCCGCGCGAGGCTGGCGCTGCCGGCCTACTTGGCTTTGATGTGTGATGCCGAGGGGATGAGGGTCAGTTTGCGTGAATCCACGGAGACCTTCGCCTCGGGGTAGACGCTCATGACGCGCCGCAACTGGGTCCGAAACGCGACGATAAAGTTTCGCAGGCCCTGCGCGTCGTCTGCGTAGTTTGCGCCGAATTGCCACTTGATCTGCTCCCACGAAATCGGAGTGGGGTATGCGATCGAATTCAGGCGGTAGGTGAGCCAGGCGTAGATGTCGATGGCCAGCGGGCTGGTCAGCTTGTGGATGACACGCAAGTCGATGGGAACGCTGTGATCGATGCACTCATCAAAAAAAACCTGGGAGAGCGTGAGTTTGCTTTCCCAGGCGGATTTTTCGCTCGGTTTGTGCGGATTCCAGAGCAACATGCCGTTGTCTGTGAGGTTCACGTTCCTCCAGTGCAGCTGTGCGTCCGGTGCGCCGACGAGCGTGATGTGTGAGGTAAATAGGCGAAACGCTTGGTCTTTCAAGCGTGTCAGGTCGCCGCGTACGCCGCCGCCTGATTTCAGGCCGAGCTTCTTGGCGAACTCGGTCTGTGAGTCGCCCAGTGAGATCTCGGGTGTGCCGGTGCGTTTGGCTTCCGTGCAAAGGAATGCAGTGATGACTCGGGGGATCTTCCCGTAGGGTAGGCCGATGTCTGGGTCGTTCAGAATCGTCAGGCTGATGTTCCCGCTCTTTCGCTTGAATACAGCGCTGTCGATCTGGCTGTGTGGCAGCGAGGCGTAGATCATCGCCGTGGCGATAAAGCCCAGCTGCCCGTGTTCTGCCGCGTTCTTTTCTTCAATTTCCAGTGAGAGCTCGAAGAGGTCGAGTTCTTGCTGCGTCTTTGGCCGCTCTTTCCAATTGACGGGCGGCCTGCCGCGTTTTTTCGATTGAGGCTCTTCGGGCTGATCTGTTGCGGCTTGCTGGGCCGGTTCAGGCGCCGGGGGTACGGGTGCTTCAGTGCTTGTGAAAAGCCCAGGCGTATAGACCGGATTTGAAGGGGGGGCCAGGCGCGGGCGTCCGTTTTCAGCGGTCGGCCCAAGCCCCGGAGGGAAGTCGTGCTCTTTGCCAGAGAGCTTCATCTTTTGCAGGAGCTGAACGCCCTGCGTGTGATCGCCACCTGCTGCGACATAGCGCTGCATCCACGCGGAATCGTCAGCGTTTAGCATCGCGGCTCTCCTGCGGGGTAGGGGTGACGTGCTTGCATAACGAGCGTCTGTAATGGGTGGACTGAGGCAATCGTGTCATGGTAGTCGCTCTTTATTCATCAGGCAAGGCTATGGCATCGTAACAATTTCATTTAGTTAGATGCAGTTTAGCACGAAATCAAAAAATGGCAACCATCATGTTTTGCAGTAAAATCAAAAACTCATGACGATAAAATTATGACTAAGCCATTGATTAGATTGAGAAAAAAATGAAAATTAGTATTGACGAAATTGTACAGCAACGGTATATTTTTGCTACCCGGTTGTATGGGACACGGCTTTAAGGCCACGAGTGCAGTACCACGCATCTATGATTTGCCAGAAAAAGGAATTTCAACATGTCGAACTTTGATCCCAGCAAGCTTAATGCACGCCCCAGCCGCCGCGCGTCTGGCCCGCGTCCGGAGCGTATCTTCCTGGTCGTCACGAACTACGAAACCCCTGACGGCGGTTTCCACTATGCGGTCGGCCATCGTGCTGATCGTCCCGATGAACAAGTCCGCGTGCGTCTGAATACGGTCGCCGAGCGCGTTGCCGATATGTCCAGCGGCGGCAAGTCCGTTTCCGAAGACAAGGTGAAGGCGCAGTACGTGACCGGCGAAAACACGCGCGATTCGCTCGCCGACAAGGCCAAGGCCGACATCCGTCTGATCGCTTTTGACGATGCTCGTCGCGTGGGCGAGAACGACGGCGTGGTCGAATACCGCGCCCACTGGCCCAAGACCATCTCCACGCAGCCCGACGCTGAGCTCATGATCGGCAAGGGCCACATTCGCCTGCGCGAGGCCGTCGAGCACGCCAATGGCCGCGCCAAGGCCCAGGCCTATGTCGAGCTGATCACCAACAGCACCATGGCCACGACTGAAAACGTGGATCAGCTGCTGCACGACTCGCTCACGATCAAAGACGGCCAGGGCCGTGCGCGTGACCCGCTGATGATCATGCGCATTCATCACGAAGGTAAGATCGTGGGTGCTCCCCGGCTGTACCCTTCGATGGAAACCGCCAAGATCTTCGATCAGGCGCTGGGCGAAGAGCGCGAAGTGGGGCGCCGGGTCGATGCCGATAAGTCGATCGAAAACCTGCTGTCGGCGGCGCCCGGTCGCAGTGACTTCCAGGACGCGCAGTACGATGCCGTCCGTGCGGTCGTGGCGGCGTTGAAGGGGCTGGACGAACCCAAGTTCAATTCCACCGACGAGGCCATGTTCAACAAGGCTCGCAACATGTACTGGGGCGTGCGCGAAGGTGCCCTGCAGGTGGAAGTGATCGCGGCTGAAAAGATCGACTTCGGCGCCGATACGCGCAAGACCTATCTGAAGGACAAGGATCGTCCGCAACTGGCTGCCTACACTCTGAAGGAAGCCCAGGCCGATACGACCGTGCGTGAAACCCCGGCCTACACCGATACGGTCGTGGGCATCCTGCGTCACGAAGACGGCGAGCCCTATGCCGTGTACGCTTCGCCGCAGGCTCTGTGGCCGAAGGCCTACAAGCTCTCCGATCTGCATCTGGCGAGCTCTCAGCCTGCCGCTGAAGCCGAAGCGACCGCTGCTGCCGACGCTCAGGCTCCGGCTGAAGATCCGCAAATTCCGGCCATGGCCTCGGACGATGACGCCTACGAGGAAGATAGCCCGGCGCCGATGTAATTCTCCTGGTGGGGATGGTCAAGGTGACTTGACCGTGTAGGGCAGAAACGGCAAGGGCGCAAGTTCCTTGCCGTTTCTTTTAGACGCTGGACGCATAAGCATTGAGAAGGGGATGGCACGTGGATCAGGGAAAACGAGACGAACAAGAGCGCTTGGTGAGGCTGGCTGCATTGGCGGTGGCAAATCAGCGTGAGAACACGGTGAAGGTGCCTTTTGTGCAGACGAAAAGCCGGTGGCTTGCGTTGTGTTCGGATGCCGAGATGGTTGCGCGTGAGGCCCTGGCTGCGCGTTTTGCGCAGGCTGGTCACCCTGAGCACGAAGCATTGGCTGCGCTCATGCAAGCGGATCTGAGTCGCGACCCGATCGCTGCTGACGCGGCGCGGCGCGCGTGTGATGTGGTGCTGTCGAGGGTGGTGCCAACGCCCTCGCAGTCTGCCGATCAGGTGAGTACGGTCAAGACGATGCAGCGCTGGGTTGACCTGGCAGCGCACGGGATTTTCCTGGGCGACCAGAAGATGGCCGATGGCAAGCAGCGCCTGGTTGTGCTGGATATGAATGGTGTGGGCGACCCTGAGGCGCTGCACGCCGTGGGCCTGGTGCCGTTTTCCGGATCGCCACGCTATGACAAGGGGATTTATTTTCTGCAAGGCGATGATCAGCGCCTGCGTCCCAAGGCGCTTGCGCGTGCCTTTGGGATCCATGACTGCCCTCTGGTGGAGGTCGAACGCGCGCAGATCGATCGCGTATTTCGTGAGAAGACGTTGGAGAAGTTCGGAGCGAACATCCGGGCTGTCACCATGCGTTCCAAGCAGCTGGGCCACAATCGGGCTGGGTTGCTGGTCTACGAGGGTGCGTCTGGCCGTTTTGTGGTGGTGTCGGGCCAAAATGCGGTGACCGAAGACAGTGCGCAGGCTAAAAGCCTGGGAGCTGCGGCCTTTTTGCGTGCTGGCAATGAAGAGGAGCTTCGGGCCTGCGCGGAAGGGTTTTTGTGGCCGGTGCGCATGGGCGGCAAGCTCAACTGGACGGATGTCGAGCGTTTTGCGGGCACCGTGTATGAGCGAGAGCTCAATGGCGCGCATGCAAGCGATGAGCAACTGCATCGCCTCCAGGAGGCGATCGAGGCAGCGGGTTACCAGACCTTCATGCGCTTGAACAAGGGCATTGGTGAGCCTGCGTTTGCGTTGGCGACAGACTTTTATTACGGCATGCCGATTGCTCGTATGCGAACGGCGCAAAGCGTGTTTTTTCAGCAGTATTCGACGCCTATGCCAATGGCAGTGGTCGCGCAGCGCCTGCTGGTGGGCGAGGATGATGTGCAGGACCGGACGGTGCTGGAGCCCACGGCGGGCAATGGTGGGCTGGTCAATCTGCTGCCAGCCTCCATGAAGCTCTACGGCAATGAGCTCGATGGCCAGCGGCTTGCCGCGCTGCGTGAACTTGGTCGGATCCAGGTGCATCAAGGCGATGCCTTGAACATGTCATTTGAGCAGACCTTCGGCCAAGCCGAGGGCTTTGACTACACGATTGCCAATCCGCCTTTCGGGCAGATGGATGAGCCGCGCTCGTTCGACAAGCTGCCCGCCGTGCGCAGGCAAGACCATTACATTGCGCTGCGCACACTGGCCGCGCGCCGCGCGCATGGCCGCTCGGTGCTGATTTTCGGTGCCGACAGCAACCAGTCCGACGGCACATTAAAGGGCGGGGCTCGCAATTTTCTGAACTACGTCCACGACCATTACGAGGTCCATGGCGTGGTCGAGCTCGATGGCCGGATGTACGCGCGCCACGGCGCGGGGTTCAATGTGCGCATGATGGTGGTGGGTGATCGCCGCGCTGAGCCTGTGCAGGCCGCAGTCCCTGAAAAGCTTGCGATTCTCACCTCCTACGAGGATCTGTGGCATTGGGCCGATGGCCTGGTCAAGGGCTACTCCCTTGACCAGGTGCCACCGTCGGTGGTGCCCGAGGATGAGCTGATTACGGCCTCTGGCTTTGTGCAAGCGCCGGTCTTCGGTGAAGGCGGGATTGCGCGTGTTTTCCGGGGCGAGTCTACCGCAGTCGATGTCGAGGCCGATGCTCCGGCAGGTGGTACGCCCCAGGCGCCCCGCCAGGTGGTACGCCAAGATGCGCAGCCGCCTGAAAACGAGCGCCGGACCCGACAACAGGAACAATCACGTGAGCAGGACCAGCCCGAGGGCGTGGTCCCTGGCGATGAAACGCCACCGGCAGACGAATCCGATCCTGTGCGCGTAGCGCGCCAGGAGCATGATGAGCCCCAGGGGGAGCAGCCTGGTGGTGCTCAGGCCCACGAAGAGCAGCGGGAACGGCAGCAAGATGGCGCACCTGTCGAGGTGCCCGACGGTGAGCCTGTCGATATGGGCACGCTCGCTGCGTGGCAGCTGAGCCGCGATCAGTGGGAGCAGGCGATCGCCCAGGGCGATGCCGCCCGGGTGGCGCAACTGCGCTTTGATGTTGCGCAGTGGGCGCGCGACAAGCTTGCTGCCCATGAGAGCGGCGAAGATGTCCTCTCCGAGGCCGATCTGGCCGAGGTGATCGAGCGGATCAACGCCCCGGTCACGCACCGCGATGTGGTTGAAAAGGCCCTCTCCGAGGGGCTGGCCGTGCCAGCGGCGGTGCTGGCCGATTACCCGGACATCGAGTTTGCCGATGATCGTCGGGTCAATGAGTTCCAGGCTCCGTATCAGCCCGCATCGCGCTCGGGCGAGGCAAGCACGATGATCCCGATCAACATGGCCGGGGCCACCTACGCGGCGTTAAATGCGCTGGAGGCGCGTGTGGGTCCGGTCGATGAGTTTGTGGCTTCGCAGCTGCAATATCCCCTGGAGGATCTGGGGGGCTATTTCAGCCCGGAGCAGATTGACGCTTTGGGTCTTGGCATCAGCGCAGTCCAGCAGGGCCGGGGCATCATCAACGCCGACATGACAGGTGTGGGCAAGGGCCGCTATGTGGCGGGGCTGCTTCGCTACGCCAAGCTGCACGGCTTGAAGCCTATTTTCCTGACGATCAAGCCGGAACTTTTCACGGATATTTTCCGGGACATTGGCGACATTGGCAGTGAGGATCTGTTCAAGAACCTCTTCATCTTCAACGATGGGGTCAATATCAAGAAGTTCGGCAGTGAGTCCGAGGTGCTGTACCGGGCCACCACGCCAGGCGAGCGACTCGCTGCGCTCTCAAGCGGTGCGGTGGGCGAGGACGTGGATCTGGTGTTGGCGACGTATTCGCAGTTCCAGCGGGCGTACACGAAAAACCGCAAAGCGCAGTTGCTCACTGAGCTTGCCGCCAATGGCGGGATGATGGTGCTCGATGAGGCGCACGTAGCTGCCGGTGCGTCGAATCTTGGTGAGACGGTCACCCAGGCCGTGGCCAACAGCCAAGCGACGATGTATGCGTCGGCCACGCCTTTGAAGGGCGTGGAAAACTTCGGGCTGTACTGCAAGGTGTTCCCGGCTTCGGTCGATCTGAAATCCTTGCCCGACACCCTGCGCACGGGTGGCGAGGCCCTGCAAGAAGCGATCAGCGCGAACATGGCGCGCGATGGCGTGCTGATTCGCCGTGAGCTCGATTTCTCCGGGCTGGTGTTCCACACGCGCAACCCGGCGCCCGAGCGTGAGCAGCGCAATCGGGACCTGGCCGATCGGTTGGCCGATATCGTGTCGCAACTGGGCTACCTGGCGGGCGACGTGACCAAGATGGTCAACTCGCTGAACAAGGGCTACAAAAAGGCTTGGGAGGAGGTGCCAGAGCAGGACCGGCGCGGTGCGCGGATGCAAGCCTCGTCCATGAACTTTGGCTCCAGGCTCTACAGCCTGAACCGTCAGTTCCTTTTGGGCATCAAAATCGAAGACGCGGTGCAAACCGCGCTGGAGGCCCTGGAAAACGGGCGCAAGCCCGTGTTTGCGGTCGAGAATACGGGCGAGTCGTTGCTGCGCCAGGTGCTCTCGCGCCGCTTGGGTTTGGATGATCTGGAAGCCGAGCTTGCCGAGCTCGATGAGAAGACGGGCGCGCTGACAGACGAAGAACAGGCCCGTCGCGAGGATCTTTCTTCCACAATCACCGAGAGGCTTCGCAATGCCTCGCTGGACTCGCCTCCGCAGTACCGGGAGCTCTTGGAGATCATGCTGGACCGCATTGGCATCATCAAGGTCCAGGGCCGTTATGGCGAGGTCAGCCGGGTGGAGCCCGACAGCAAAGAGTATCGTGAGGCGGCTGAATATCTGCGCAAGCAAATCCAGGCCTTCCCTGATTTGCCGTTGACGCCCATCGACATCATCAAAAAGGAGCTTGTCCAGCGCGGTTTCCCGGTGGGCGAGGTCTCTGGGCGCACGGCATCGATCGTGCCCCAGGAGGGCGATGCGAGCCGCTGGGATGTGCAGTTTCATGCCAAGAGCGATGCGGTGGCCAATGTAGCCGGGTTCCAGAACGGTCGCTACGAGGGTATTGTCATCACCCGCTCTGGCTCGACGGGGATTTCTCTGCATGCCACGGACCGCTTTGAGGACTCCGACATCCGGCAGCGCGATTTCATCGTGGTGCAAAAAGCGGCCAACATTGCGGAGTTTCTGCAATGGATGGGCCGGGTCAACCGCAAGGGCCAGGTCGTAGCGCCACGCATCACGAGCCTGGAGTCGGGCTTGCCTGCAGAGCTTCGCCTGACGATGATGCACAACGCCAAGCTGCGCAAGTTGTCGGCCAACACGACCAGTAACCGGCAAAGCGCGAACCTGGAGGGCGAGGAGTTCGACTTGCTCAACGACGTGGGCGATAGCGTGGCGCTGGCCTGGTTGCTTGAAAACCCGGACGTGGCCCATAGCCTGGATATTGAGCTCCCGGAGGATAACGAGGAGGACGATACCCGTCGGTTCTCGCAGGACTGCCCCTATGTGAACAAGCTCATGGGCCGCTTGATGATGGTGTCGGTCGCACGCCAGGAGGAGATCCTGCGCGCAATTACGCTGCGCTTTGCCGACAAACTCGATGAGCTCACTCAGCGCGGCATCAACCCCTTCAAGATCGACGTGTTTGACTGGGGTGCGCGCGTGGAGCACGAAGAAGAATTGCAAAGCGGGGTGATCCGAACATCTGGCAGCACCTTTGATGAGCCGATCAAGCTTGTCACCTTGAAGTACGAGCAGGAGGTGACGCCGATTCGCACCGATCGGTTGAAAAAGATGATCGCCGTGGGCAATGATCTCTATGTCGATGTGATGGGGGCCAAGCGTGAGGGCGTGGCCGCCTTGCGCGAGCAGTTGCTCGCGGCGCGTGACGGGTGGGTACGCAGGCAGTTGCCCGCGAAACTGCGCGAAAGTGAGGAGCCGTTGGCGGAGATTTTGAAAAATGCGGATGCCGTCGGCGCCAAGGGAGCCTTTGAGCGAGCCAGTTGGCTCATTGACAATCTGGACTCGCTGCGCCCGGGCGTGCCTGTGGTCCATGAGGACATGTTCCAGGGCGAGCGCACGGGGGTCATCACTGCGGTGGATTTCCCCAGCCAGCGCGAGGAGCTCTTTTTGCTCTCGAAGTACCGCGCGCGGGTGGCCTTCCCGGGTGAGGACAAGGTGCGCGACATCACGCTGGCTACGGTGCGCAATCAGGACCAGGATCTGCGCAGAAACGCCTGGCAACGTCTGGGCGAAGACATTGATGCGATGCCCGCACACCTGCGTGCGCATGCTCGCAAGCTGCTTGATGCCTATGACAGCGTGCCCGACGGTGTGGTGACGCGCACGCAGTATGTGTTGCGCGGCAATATCTTCCGGGCCTGCGAGCTTGCCAGCGAACAGCGCCTGGGCTCTCCGGTGCTCTTTACCGATGCCGAGGGCAACCGGCAGCGCGCCGTGTTGCTCAAAGACAGGATCACGCCCGATATGGTCAAGGCCTTGCCCATCGGGCTTGATGCCAGCGACTTGTGCGATTACGTCGATGAGTATCTGGACCCGGCGAACCCGAAGTATCAGGAGCGGTCGAGCTTTGGCGAGTTCCGTTTCTTTGACTCTGGGGTCAAGGACATGAAAAAGGGCGATGGGCTCATGTTCGAGGGCTTGAATGGTGGCAGAGGGTTTCGCTTCACGATTCCGGGCACGAAATCTCGCGCGGGCGTGCTGATGAGCGATGGCGACATCTTCGATCTGGGCGAGAAGTCCAAGCCAGGCGGGATGAGGTTAAAGCTTGCTGGCACGCGCAATTACATGCAGGTCGATGTCACGCGCGAGGATCTGCCCCGGTTGCTGAATTTGCTGCAAACGCACCGACATGTGGGCAAGTTTTACCTGCCGACCCCGGACCACAAGGTGCTTGGCGTGTTGAAGTCACGCTATGAGCAGGGAAAAGAGGTGCAAAGTTCGCAAGAAGTTGATATGGCTCCCTAATTGCATGCCATAATACGGGTAACGATATTTTTTTGATTGAAAGTCAGAAAACTGATGCATAAATTTGGTATTCGCCATGACTGAAATCTTGGATAGCCAAGGCATAAGCCCCGTTTCGGGCGGCACACCGATCGATGAGCTTGATCTTGATTGTCAGTCGGTGCTTGCGCACTTTGTCGCCGGTGGCGGCCCTGATGCGGCTCGCACGATCAGTTTCTTGCTCGGCTTGGATAGCGTGGATCACTGGGCCGTTGATTTTCGTGAGGCACAGCGCGTCGATGAAGATGCCATGCGCCTGCGCGCTTTCATTGGGGATCTGGAGCGCGTGGTGCGCGCTCACGCTCCGGTGCTGGATCATTTGGCTGATCCATTTGTCCAGTTGCTGGCAGGGCTGACGACATCACGGTGCATGATGATTTTGCGCTATGTCTCGCAGAAAAATGATCGATTTATTGATCGGCTGGCTCGCACGCTGGAGAGCAGCTCCCAGGACGACGTGATGGTCTCTACTGTTCGCCGCCGCCTGGAGGCCTTTGAGCGCGCCCAGATATTGGGACGCATCTTCTCGGGTGCCAGGCTGGTGCGGATCATGCAAATAATGGGGAGTTATCGCGATGTGGCCTGATATGCGTGGCGCAAGTAAGCGCAAGTTGCGCCCGGTGTTGAGCGCGGGGATGCTGGTGGTGCTGCTTGCGTGTGGCAGCGCCTATGCGCAAAGCAATCCGCTTTTGTCGCAGCAAAGCTCGGTCGTGGCCGAGAGCATCAAGCAAGAGGCCGAGCAGTGTGCGACGGGGCAGGCCGAGGGCTCGATCGGCAACGCGATCCAGAACGCGCTGAAAATCCATACAGAGCTCGCGGCAGCGATGCCGAACACCGAAGAGCTGTTTTCGCCCTTCAAGGACTGTTTTTCCGGTCTGTTGGGGACGTGGGATTTGTCTTTTGCGATCCCCAGCTTGGCATCCATCCGGGATGCCGTGGCTCAGGCGCTGCTGAAGTTTGCAAAAAAGAAGGTTTGCACGGCGGTGGACCAGGTGCGAACGATGGTCACCACGCCGATCAATCAGGCCATCGGGGACCTGACTGCCGGGACCGGCATGGGAGGCATTGGGGATCTCAACGGCTTGACCAATGGGCTGATCTCAGGGGGGCTTTCGATGATCGACCCGGACCTGGGCGCGCAGTATGCGAAACCCCCCTCGCAGCTGGACTACAACGTCAATGTGAACCCATTTAGCACCCAGCCGCTGAATTTCAGCGAAGGCGGTTCGAGTGGCGGCTCTACGGGTGGGGGCACCTCTGGTGGGGGTTCTTCGGGTGCTTCAGGTCAGATTCGTGCCGACAACAGTCAGATCAACAGCGTGAACTCGCAAATGGCGGGCCTGCAGGCGCAGGTGGGGCCTGCCCAACAGGCGGTGTCTGAGGCGCAATCCCGGCTGTCGGGCTGCAGGTCGCAGTCCTACAGCAATTGCACCAGCTATGAATCGGCTCTGCAAAGCGCTCAGAACAGGCTCAATGGCTTAAATAGCCAGCTGGGGTCGCTGCGCAATCAACTCAGCGGTGGTGGCAGCACTGCTGCTCGTCCGGCAGCGCAACAAGCGCGCAACGGCGGCGGTAGCGTGCTCGACGGCCTGGGCAATCTGTTCAAGTAAGGGACGCGGACGATGAAATACCAACGCGGGATTGTGGCTCTTTGTCTTGCTCTGGCATGCCCTGCCGCTGGCGCGGTGGGGCTGTCCTGGGACTCGGTGCTGACGTTCCTGCAGACCATGAAAGATGAGGCCTCGGCTTGGGCTGTGACGACCAAGCAAACGGCGATGGCCGCGCAACAGCAAACCGATAGCAAGATCCGCTCTCAAGCGCTGCTGGCCTCGGCAATCGGTGCCATCGAGATGGCAGATCGGGTGGGCAAAGCGATTGCAGCGGTGGACCCGGCCATAGGCCAGCCCAAGACGTTGCTGTGTGAGGCGCAGACTGATGCCTCGTTGCGAGTCGAGGCGCTGGGCCAGCGCGATCGTGATGCAGCCAAGCTCATGCAAAGTTTTGCCGGTTCGCGGGTGAGCCCTCAAGAGAAGGCTGATGTTGCGGCTCTGACCCAGCGCCAGGACCTGTACTGCACGGTCTCTGAGGCGCGTGCAGGCGCCTGCAAGCTGACGGCCAACGGTATGCAGGGCTGGGATAGCAACTATGCCGGTGCCTTCTCCCAACGCACTCTTTCGCCCGAAGCAGAGCTTGCCGGGTACGCCTATACGGCGACTTTGACCGACACGCGCGCAAGTGCGGCGATTGATTGCGAGGGCGGGGCGTGTATGAGTGCCGCCGCCTCGCAGATGCGCGTAGCGGCGATGAGCACGCTGGCTGCGCATTCATTCATCGGGCAGGTGACCGACCGGCGCGTGCCGGTCCTGACGGGGCAGTGACATGGATACGAAAACGTCGATGGGTGTGGCTGCGGGTACGGTCTATATTGCAGGCCCGATGACTGGGCGTGAGGGACTGAACTACGAGTCCTTTCACGCGGTGGCTGCGTGGCTGCGTGGGCAGGGTCGAAACGTCGTGAGCCCTGCTGAGTTTGGTCTGTCTGCGGACACGCCGTGGGCCGACTGCATGCGAGTCGCGGCGCGCGCGGTGAGCTACTGCTCTGAGGTCTTGTTGCTGCCAGGTTGGAAGAATTCCCGGGGGGCCTGCAAAGAGGCGGATCTTGCAGAGACTTTTGCAATGCCCGTCCGTGAACTGGCTCTGGATGACATCAAGCCTGGGAAGTCCCTGGACTGGGCGTTGCCTGCTATGGATCTTTCGATCCGTACGATCGCCACGCTGATACATGCCGAAACCCTTGTGGGCAATGTCACTTCATTTTGTGGGCACTCTTTTCATCCCGATAGGCAAGATAACCGGCTTTGGGGGTGCAGCCCTTACGGGCTCGATTTCTTGGCCTGCGCAGACAGTTTCTGCCCCTCGGTGGATGTGTTGGCCGGGCATGTGAAGAGGTTGATCCAGGGTGAGGTCTATGGGCGGGTCCCCGCCTACTGCCAGTCGCCTGTTGTGCATGAGGAGAATGTAATTGAAGACTGAAAAACTCCAAATGGTGGCGTTGGTCTGCGCGCTTGGTGCGTCGTCGCCCACGGCGCATGCTGCGCTCTACGGCGGCGGGCCAGCCGAGGGCTGGACGATCGCGGAGATTGCCAAGGAAACTGCCGAGGTCTCGGGCAACATCGCGTCCTTCGGGGTGTCTTTTGCTGCCCAGATGCAGATGAAATTCGAGCAGATCATCTCTGCCATTGCCGTGGCGACTTCGCAAGAGGCCTTGTCTGCCAGCGTGGTGGCCGACGGCACGCGCGAAGCGGCTTCGCAGTTGGTCAATGCGGTCCGTGCGCAGCGCGTAAGCGATCAGACGGCCAGGGCCTACCTGTCGTTCAATCCGGCCACGGGGCAGGGCTATGACCCGTGTGGGACGCTTGCCAAGAACAAGACGCTCACGCAGGCGTTTACGACAGTGCCCAGCATGGCCCGGACAACGCTTGCCGCCTTGGATGTGGCCCCCGGTAAAGTGTCCATCGCGCGTGACAATGCGGTGGTTGACCGTTTGACCGAGCACCGTAAAAAATTCTGCTCGGCAGAAGAAGCCAAGGCCGGCCTCTGCACGGTAAGCGAGTTGCCGGGTGGTGACATGAATGCGGCTTTGCTCTTTGAGCCCGCATCGCCTGGAAGCTTGAAGGCGCAGGCGCGGCGCGCATACATCCAGAACGTCGTGGGGGCGCCTGCGACTGTTCCTAGCACTGTGGCTTCGGCGGGCGCTGCGGTGCGCGAACCGCTGATGGTGGCAGTGGCCCAGCAATCTGCGATGATGTCGATCCCGGCCTACAGTCTTGCCATGATCGATGCAGCCAACACTCAAAGCCCGGAGTACGGCGGCAAGTCTGCAAACCAGGTCCTGGACCTGCGGGTGAATCAGTATTTCGGAGGTGCTGAGGCCAAGGAATGGTCTGGCTCCATGGCCCGCCAAAGCACGCGCGGCCTGCTTGTGGAAAACGCCAAGATGGCTGGCATGCAGTCGTGGGTGCGTCAGCGCCAGTACGACCAGGGTGAGCGTATCGAGGCGAACCTTGCCGCCTTGCTTGCTATCACGGCCAAGCGCACCGGCACGGACCCGGCTCTTGAATATGCGCGCGCACGCAGGGGTGTCGTGCGCGGCGTCGTGCAGTGACGGGGGGTGAGATGAAGCCTACCAAAAAGATCGTTGCCGCCCTGGTGGGGTTGGCCTGCTACGCGGCAGGGATGTCGCAGTCCGTTGGTGCAACTTGTCCGCCGCAGTACCAGGAAAGCTGGGTGGCCCCTCAGTTCATCACTGCTACGCAGGTGCTCAACGCTGCGTTGAAGTCGGTCGATGCCTCCCTTTCGACGCAGTTGCTTTTCCAAAGCGAACGGCTGAACTCCGCTGTCGCGGTGCTCACCAAGCAAAAGTCGCTTGCGGCCAGCCAGCTTTCTGACGCGAACCGGACAGCGGCGCAGTCCGTTGCGACCGGCCTGGGCGTGATTGCGCAAACCGAGCGCGTGAAGGCTGCTCGGTTTGATTTTGGTGGGGAATTCGGTCAGGGGTTTTCGCCTTGCGAGGTGTACGCCACGCGTTCGGTCATCGCCAATCGCGATGCCGACATGGTGACCGAGCTGAACAGCCGCGTGCAAGCCGAGGTGATGGCCGCTCCCGGGCGGTATGGCTCTCGCCCGGACGCCGCGCGCCAGCTCTACAAGGACAATGAAGCCTCTTGCACTCAAGACATGGTGAAAGCGGGGTTGTGCAAGTCCGTGGGCGCCACGCCTGGGGCGAGCATGTCGGTGGCGACTCTCTTTGATCCTGCGGCAGAAGGGGACCCGACGTACAAGGCAAAGAGCGCATTCATCAACAACATCGTGGGCTTGCCTGATCAGCCGCTCGATGGGTTGACGGGCATGGCACGCGATTCTTACATGATGGCCAAGATGCGCCGGGATGCGGTGCTCTCGCCAGCGGTGGCCTCGTTGAAGGCCCTGCAGTTGAATCACTCTGGGGTCCAGGGCGCCGAGACAGGCCAGGGCGTGCCTATGGCAAAGATGCTAAGCGATGAGGTGGCGCGCTACGCCGGGGGCACTGCTGCCAATGAGGCCTGGACCCGCACGATGGCTGCGCAAAACGAGCGCGGCGCCATGGTCGAAATTCTGAAAATCAAGGCGCTTGATATGGCGCTGCAAGTGCGCCAGTTGCGCCAGTACGAGCGCATCGAAGCAAGCTTGGCTGCGCTTGTTGCTGCCGAGGCGCAGGCAAGCGCAGCAGCGGGCGCGGCGCAGGTGAGTGATGATCAGCGGCGGGCGCCGAAGAATACCGCTCGGCGGGAGATCCAGTGATGAAGTGCTGGCCGCTTGCTTTGATCGTCTCTGTCGTGGCTTGGCCTGTGGGTGCGGTGCAGGCGCAGGCGACGTGCATGATCTCACCTACGAAAAAAGAGGTGGTCTCTGGGCGCTTCGGGAAGTATCGCCCGGGTGGCGCGGGCAACCACGGGTCGGCGGTGAAGACGCCGCACATGCACGCTGGCCTGGATTTTTCGACCAGTGGGCAGTCCCAGCCCGTGTATGCCACGACCGACGGCGTGATCACCAGTGCCGGGTTCAGCTCATCGGCTGGCAACATGGTCTATATCAAGCGCGACAACGGTGATGTGGTGAGTTTCTTTCACCTGGCCGGGTTCGCCGACGGCATCCAGAAGGGTGCCCAGGTCAAGGCCGGTCAGCAGATTGGGATCTCGGGCAATACGCCTGCAGCCTCAATGGCCAAGCACCTGCACTTGGAGTACGGGTCAGCCACGCGCGATGAGGCGCGTGCCAAGGCTTTCAGCGAGAACGCGCAGCGCGGGCCGTTTGCGCCCGGGCAACTGCCTTCTGTCATCAAGCAGAAGGCCGGCCTGGGTTGGCGTACAGACCCGTCGCCGTACTTTTGCGATACTTTTGCCATTCAGGACGGCCACCCGGAGCATTACCCGATCCTGGGGCGTGATACCAAAGCACAGCACGATATTTTGTTCGGGAACGTACCCGATGGAGGCGTGGCTCCCGATGGTCAATACGATGATGTGTCAGTGGCTGCGGCCAACATGGACGCGAAGGCGGCGGGCGCCTCCGGGCAGTTGCCTGAAATGCAACTCTCGGATGCCGACGGCTATGGGGCTTTGCCCCAGCCGCCGTTGGGCGAATATGACTCGATGAGCCCGCTGGAGATGCTTCAAACCGAGGGCATGCGCCGCTTCGGTTCAGCCCAGTGGAACACCGATCTGACGCAGGTTTCCAGTCGAGCGCTCTGGGTGGACTATAACCTTGCGCAGGGTGTGGCTACTCGGCTGGATGCGGAGATTATGCGCAAAAAAGAGCGAATCACGGCGCTTTTTGCGGCACTTGCTGCCTCTCGCGCTGAACTTCTTTCCGCTGACGCGGACGAAAACGCTCAAGCCGCAAGCTATGGCGTTGCTGGGCAACAAATCAAGTAATCATATTTTTTAGAGGTAGTGACATGGGACCGATCGACAACGACCACGACAACAGTGAAGGCCTGGATTTTTCTTCGATGCCGAATTTCATCCCGAAAGACGCGCCTGATGTCAAGCCCTCCGCGCCTGCCGCAGAGGAGGTTCTGTCTTTCCGTAAAAATTTGGGCGAGGGAAACTATTGCGAAAGCTGGCATTTGCGTAGTTTTAACGGGCCGCTTCATCGCGAGGATGGGCCTGCCAAGATTTTGCATTACTCTGATGGGAGTATTGATCAGGAGTGGTTTTTCAATGGTGAGCGTCACCGTGAAGACGGCCCTGCCATCATCGCTTTTGATGGTACAGAGCAGTGGTTTCTCAACGGTAAGCTCCAGGACCCTCTGGAAGCGCAGGCCAAAGCCCAAGCGGCAAAAGCGGCAAAAGCTGCTAATGTCCAGGAGTCTGAGGCGAGCCCTTCGCTGGAGTATGAGCGCAGTCACCTGGGTGACAGTGTGTATTGCGAAGAGTACCGCCTGAACGGTGAGTACCATCGCGAAGACGGCCCTGCCGTGATCATCCATTATCCCGATGGGACGATGGACCAGACGTGGTACCGCGATGGCAAGGTCCATCGTGAAGACGGCCCCGCCATCATTGGCAACGATGGCGGCGAGCATTGGTTCCTCAATGGTGAGCGCCAGCCGTCTCCGCAAGTACAGCAACTGCCCGAAGTGCCTGATGCGCCCGAAGTCCCCGAATCGTCGGCGGCGCTGCCTGATGTCCCTGAGGTGCCGGTCTTGGCTGGGGAGTCTGCTGCGGTAGAGCCGCACGCCCCGGCCAAGGTGGAGGCGGACGTTTCTGCCCAGGCGCCTGCCGCAACCCAAGCGGCGGATCTGCCTCCGGGGGTCATGAAGGCTTTGATGGCTACCGCTGCTGAACAAAACGAAGCAGCGCAGGCCGCTGCGGCGAATCCCGTGGTCGCCGGTGCTCCGCGTGGGGCAGGTGCTGCTGCTGCGGACTCTGGCCTGAAGAACTTGGCTGACGGTGGTCTGAGCCTGGTCGGTGGCCTGTCTGCTTTGGCGGGCACCGTGGGCCGGGGCATTGGCAGCGCTGCGCGCAACCTCTCCTCAAGCCTGGAAGCGCGTCAATCCCAGGCTGCTGTCGATGAGGCCCCGCCGCGCACGGCCCCGGGCATCTCGGTTCTGCCTCGTATTTCCGAGTATCGGATCGATCAGGCTGAAAAGATGGCGGGCGCCTATGAAAACGCGGTCAATGAATTCTGGGCTAGCGGCAAGCTGCCCGATGTGCGCCGCGCGATCGAGGCGCACGCCCGCGAGACGGGCGCGAGTGTGCCCGATGTGATGGCGAAGATGGTCCCGGGCGGTGAGCTCGAAGGGCTGCGTAAGGAGTTTATCGAGGCAGTGAGCGAAAGCCCCGAGGCTCAAGGCAGCAAGAAAGCCATGGACCGGGCGCTCGATAGCTGGTTGCGTCA
Organism: Thauera sp.; assembly: GCA_034675825.1. GTDB lineage: Bacteria > Pseudomonadota > Gammaproteobacteria > Burkholderiales > Rhodocyclaceae > Thauera. The sequence continues at coordinate 54,262 of JAUCCW010000006.1, forward strand.
GTACGGGCGTGGCAGTGAAGAGCTGCTCAGCCCCGACGGTGGTGAGAACGCGGAGCACGAGGCCATGCGTTCGCGCTTCGAGGGCACTCGCGAGAAGATGGAAGAACTCGTGGGTCAAAGCCCGGTTTTTGCCGGGGAAGAGGCCTCGCACGCGCAGCGTTTTAAAGCGGCTGTCGAGCGTATCGCCCAGCGCATCCGCGAAGTGGTGGAGCGTGTGACCGATTTCATCCGTGGCCGTTCGGCTTCGGAGGCTCGTCAGGAGGCAGGCTATGAGCCCTGATCTCGAACTGCAAAAGCCTGCCGGTGAAGCGCTGCTCGAAATCGAGAAGATCATGCGCGTTTGCACCACCGAGCACCAGGTGGATCTGGACGTGAATTCGGGCGAGCCGATTGATGTTCAGTGGGACTACGAAAACGATGACCTGGGCCGCTATGTGTCTTTCTGGCTCTGCAAGGGGCCAGAGGACCCCAGCCCGTCCGTGAGGATCGAGTTGGGCGTCATTGATGAGGCCCGTCGTCCCGTCGCTGGCTTTCATGCGCTTTGGCGCGCAGTCGGTGGAATCGGCCAAGTGCAGTCGATCGTCGTGGACGGTAAACGGTGCGGCCCAGAGCCTTTCCTGCGGTCTTTGGAGGACTTCATGGGCACAGGCAACATGCATGCGGTGGTGGCCCAGTAAAGGGCGTGGTAGAGGGCATTTAGGGGAGAAGGTTTCGTGGCGACGATGATGAAGTGGTTCGATCTATCAAGGTTTGGTGCGCGGTTGCGTGTAATGCCGGATTCGCCGTTGCGCGGGACTGCACTGACCTGTCTGGACATCCACGATCAAGCTGCTTTCCTCGAAGGCTGGAAGGACGATGCGGGGGCTGCGCCTGGCGTGAGCAAGCAGGAACGCTGGGACAAGGCTCGCGCGCTTTTGGGTTTTGGTGCCCAGGCGTCTTCCGTGTACGAAAAACAGGCCAATGGTGAGGACGTGCGCGTGTTGCGCTTCGTCTCCACGCGCCTGCAGTTCACCTTGAAAGACATCCAGACCCTGGTGCCAGGCGTGCGGATAGACGATCTGCAGGACATGGATGTCGATGCGATCGCCGTGAGCGGTGCGCCTGTCGCGCCAATGCCGCAGGCCTGGGAGCGCCTCGCGCAAGACGTGCTCTCGCGCGAGGCTGTGGGCGTGTGGACACCGAAGGCCAATCCGTTTGATGTCCCCTGGGACGAGGCGCAGCCCATTGATGCTTTTGGCAAGGCGCATCGCCAAGAGGGGCACGCGCACCGGCTGATCACCGGGCGCGGGCTCGGGGGGAGCACTCATCTGCGCAATACCCTGGACGATTCTGGGTATCGCATGAATGCGATGGTGCCGTTTTACCTGGATGAGGCCTCGGCGCTGGCCGACGGCTGGCGTGCAAGCGAGATCGAGCAGGTCGATCTGCCCTACGCATTGCCCTTGTGGGCAACGGATAAGGGCAAGATCATTGCCCTGTCCGACGTGCGCTTTGTGCCCGAGCTCATGGATGCCGAGCCGATGCATTACCTGGGAGGCTTTGAGCGTGGCCTGGTGTCTGCGCCGTTGCGCGAGGTGCCTGATGTTGCGGAAGCTTTCCAGCGCCAGATGCTCCAGTGGGAAGCATGGGCAGCGGATCCGCAGTCGCTGACGCTGCCGGACCTCCTGTGGGGGTCGATCACCGAAGCGATGGGCGCGCACGCTGATCTATGCCGGAAGTATCCGACGGTCGTCAGCTCCGGTCTGGCGGAACTGTCTGACGGCAAGGAACAGGAAAGGGCCGGTGGGTCTTTCCGGGCCAAGCCGATCGTGGAGATGGATGACGGCGCCATGTATTGGCTCTCGCGGGTGTGTCAGCGTTACGTCGGCTTGGACGATGCGCAGACCGCGACCCTGAGAGCCCAGCTTGGGGTGTTGCTCGTGCGCGGACACGAACTTATGGCCGAGCACGTAGCCGCGCTGGCCAAGCAGGAGTTGGCTGATCTCGCGCAGGTTGTGCGTGGTGAACGTGACTCGCTGGCTGCGATTGAGTCTCGCCGGGAGTCCGTGGAGCAATTCCAGCAGTGGTTCGGCGGTAGCCAGGTGGTCTCTGCTGACGGGGCGCCCTTGCGGGTTTATCACGGGACTTTTGCGCAGTTCGATGAGTTCGATCTGAAGCATGTCGGTGAGAACACGGGGGCCAGCGACACGCCGCTGGGGTTCTTTTTCATCGCTGATAGCGAGCTTGCACGCCAGTTTGCGATCGATACTGCGGGCATCGACAGGCGCGATGAAAGCCCGCGTGTGATCGAGGCATATCTTTCGATTAAAAAGCCCATGAGGCTCAATCGCGAAGCGTTCTTCGGTGACGAAGCCCAGGCCGCTACGCTCTACGAGATTTTCACGGGCGAGCAATTGCCCCCGAAAGAGGCGCTGGAGTGGATCAACGAAGAGATTGGGCTGGGCGAGTGGTATGACGTTCGTGAGTCGGTTACCGAAGGTCGGGACATCCTGATCCGTGATGGGTTTGATGGGGTCATATCCGAGTTCGGCGCTGGAAACCTGGAGTATGTGGTGTTTGACCCGGCGCAGATCCGGGTCATGGATCCTGCCCTGGTCGAGCAGCTTGATGTGGCTCAGGGCGAGGCTGGGCAAGAGCAGAAGGTGCGCCATGAGGATGCAGGCGAGAAGATCGGCGGTGCGCGCAAGGACTTTGCGCGGCGCGCGATGGACATCGATGATCTTGAGACCATGAACGAGGCCGAGCGTGAGCTCTTTGTCGTCAAGAAAAACGTCTGGGGTCCGCTGAACTACACGCAGATGCGTGCCGATGGCGTGAGTGCCGAGGCAGCGCTTGCGATCAAGGTTGTGAAAGATCATTTGCGCTCGGCCCCCGCTTCGGGGCGAGGTTTTGAGTTTGAAGGCGAGGATGAAGAGATTGCCGCACGCTACATCAAGGCGATTGGCATGGTGCGCGATCGCTTGGTCGATGTGAAAACCTTGGACGAATTCACTGAAGCCTGTCAGGTGCTTTATAAGCTGGGCGCGGACGATGAGGAGGCTGCGTCGCGCACGCAAATGATCTACGGTAGACCGCTGCAAGTGCAGTGGGGCCAGAAGGTGTCGGACATATTTTTCGGGGCTCATAGCGGGCGCCTGCCTGCTGAAATCTCCCGGCAGATTCGGCGCAAGATCGGCTTTTGGGATCGGGAGCCTTCTGAGGATGAAAAGTGGCGATCAATGATCAAGCCCAAGCGCGAAAAAACGAAGGAACAGCGCGAAGAGGAGCGCACGCGGGCCGACGTGGACCGGGAGCTGCACCGGCCTCACCTTGATCGCGTACAGCGCTCTGGCACCGATTGGCGAGCGGGTCGCGACATCGTGGCCGACGATCTGATTGAGCATTTCGGTTTCCGTGGTGTGGAGTTTGGCAATTGGCTTCCCCAGGACGAACGCCAGCAGGTGCTCAACATGGCTTTCGATAGTCTGTGTGACCTTGCCCAGGCGCTCCAGTTGCCGCCCAAGGGCCTGTCTCTTGGTGGGCAACTGGCCGTGGCCTTCGGGTCGCGCGGCAGCGGTGGCAAGAACGCGGCGCTGGCCCACTATGAGCCCGCGCGGGCCGTCATCAACCTGACTCGTATGAACGGCGCGGGGTCCCTCGCGCACGAATGGGGCCATGCCCTGGATAATCACTTGGGCGAAGGTAAGGGCTATTTGAGCGAAGCGCCCAAGGGCGGGGCGATGACGAACCTGGCCGGACGCTTACACAAGCGCTTTGCGCGTCCCGATGAGATCCTGGAGAAGGCGACTACAAAGGCGCGGCGCGGCCTGGATTACGCCCGCAGCTGGTTCCAGAATCAGCCTCAGGAGGTGCGGGCGAAGATTTTTGATGTGCTTGAAGCCGAATATGCGCGTGCAGATGCGCTCTTCTATGAGGAGGCCCGCTGCAAGATCGAGGCGCTCAAAGGGCAGCCGAATTTTGCGAACGCGGGCTTTGATCATGCCGGTGCCGTGGGGTTTACGCGCCCCGTCGAGTTGACTGATGAGGTCTGCAAGACGCTGCGTGGTCATTGCACCGTGCGGCTGAACAAGAAATCCAAGGATCAGATTGAAGCTAACGTACGCTTCATGATGAGCAACCTTGCCAAGGTCGTGACCGTGCGCGCAGCCGAGGACCTGGGCGTGGTGTTGCCCAAGACCTTTCGAGGCCGGGGCAATAGCGAGCCGTCGATGTTCCTGCAGCAAGCTGAAAAGCTGGATGAAACGCGCTCGTCGCCCTATTGGGCCACGACCCGGGAGCTCTTTGCTCGGGCGATGGCGTCCTATGTGAGCGATAAGGTGGAAGAGGCCGGTGGCCGCAGTGATTACCTGGTCTACGGCGCCGACGAGCAACGCTATGCCGATCACCCGGTGGGCAACCCGAATCCCACGGGCGAAGACCGGCGTGAGCTTGTCGAATACTTCGATGCGCTGATCGCCGAGTATCGGCTGGAGTGTGCTCGGGAAGTGGAGCAAGACGCAGTGCTGGAGCCATGACCCATCTTTTGAGATTTTCTGCCGCACAGGCAGTCGATAAATGCCTTTTGCAAGGGGATTGACCATGCACGTCCATAACCCACGTATTGATTCGCCCACAAAGGGCTTTGTTACCGTCCAGCAGCATGGGGTCGATTATGAAATTGAATTTGATCTGAAAGAGGGCAAAGTCGTTACGGCTGTGGTTGGAAACCCTGCGCTGGCAGCGGTTTGTACAAAAGTAGACTACACGTTTGCCTATACCACTGCCTTTGAGCTCATGCAATTACACGCGTTTCCGCCGAAGGATGGGTATCGTCTCGGTTGGGGGGATCAAATGTATCTCCAAGCTTTGAAAGCTTCCATGCTGGAAGACGCCAAAAAAGACTATGACAGGATTACTGGTGGGCAGGAGCTGGTTGGGTATGGCGCTGCCGAAAATGGATCACATGTGGATGTGGACCGCAAGGAGATGATTGTGTCTGCAGCAAAACTTATTGAAAGTCGCAATGTCGAGCGAGACTATGGGTTTGGTGGTGTTGAAGCGATCGTGGAACATCCGAAATACGGTCGTATGTTGATTCGTGATGGTTTTGGTGGGAAGGATAGCTTGAGCGGTGGCGCGGTTCGTTGGCGCCATGGTGCTGCGAACAAGTTGCATGTTGGCGACACCTTCCAATCTCTGGACAGTGGTCGGTGGAATGAGCATGTGAGCCTGATGGAGGCTGTCTTGAAAGGGGCCGATAACACTCGTCCGATCGTCACGGAATTGGGTGAGTTGGCGCTGGCTCGAATGGCAGGATCCTTGGGATTGAATAGTGGTGCCGTTGTGCAGGCCCAGAAGGATGCATCTGGAGGTATTTTCGGGTACTACATCGACCTGGATGAGCGCGGCGACTTCGTGGCCGACGTGCGCAACACCGAGGGCAAGACCGTCTTCGAGATCCGGGCCGGGAACAGCCTGCACGAGGATGAGTCCAGCATCTTCGAGGATGGCTTCATGCGTGACAAGAACGATGTCAGCGGCCTGACTGAGTACCTGCGCTCCATGGAGGTCATCCCCCGGGATGCACAGGTGTTGCCGATGCAGGAATTCGAGCAGCGCCTGGACGCCGCCGATCCCGCTGATGACCTTGCGCCGGGGTGCTGACCATGGGCATGGATCTTGAAGCCTTGAAAAAGAAGGCGCTGAGCACGGTTTCTGCTGAGCAGGATTTGCTGGCACAAGCGTATCAAATCCAACAACGGAAGCAGGCGAGTGTCGAGTATGGCTATCACGATGCCCTTGATGCGGTGATTTGGTCAGCACGCCAGGATCCGGAGAAATTCATGCGCGATGATTTACCAGCGCTGCGCAGGATCGCCGATGAACATTCCCTCAAACTCGAATTGTGATTGTGGGGCATGTATGACTACAGAAGATGCCGTGCCGGAGCGTACTTTCACCGTTCCCGAGGGTGCGTATAAAGAGCTGCTCTACATGGTCGAGCTGCACAAGCAGCACGGCGCGCCGAATCACTTTGAAACGGTTGAGGACATGCTGGATTTCATCCTGCTGTCGATCGCTGATGGCTCTCGCCGACCTGGGGCATGGGAGCGCGGGATGCTGGAGCAAATGGGCCTTATCGCTGATTGCCCGGAGCATCGTGTCTATCGAGACTGCTATGGAGCACCGGATCGCTCGCCACAGAAGGGTGTGCAGCGCTCAGGGGACAGTGGGTAGGAGCCATGCGCTGGCAGAGCTTCGATGAGGGCGTTGCCCAGAACCTGCATCCTTTTGGTCAGGACCTGCAGGCCTTCCTGCAGGAGGATCGCCAGTTGCAGATCCTGCCTGGCCACGGCTGGATGGACGGCGGGTGCCTAGTGCTTGCCGCTGCTTTGCGCACTTGGAGCCGGGGTAGGCTCGGCGTTGCCGCTTGGATGCGAGAGTGTGGGCAGTCTGACGATGGGCTGCTGATCGACCACTATGCGGCCTCAATCCTTGAAGAGGACGTGCTTGTGCTGTTTGATGGCGACGGCTTGGGCACGGCGGACGATTTCACGGCCAAGATGGGGCTGGAGAGGGCGCCCGAAGGCTTCTTGGTGGTTGATGCCATGTCGTACTTCGAGCAGGCCTGCTCGGGCCTGCGTCCTGGCGTTGAGGCCAACCTTTACCCCGATAACCCCGTGCCAGCGCTCGTAAAGCGCCTGGCCGGGGCTTTCGGGGAGTTTTCGATGGACCGTATCTGGCTTGGGTGGCCGGACTGCGAGTTGGGCGCTGAGCCGACGCAGCCGTAAATTTCTACCTGCTTGGGGAGGACCGCGCCGCGATTACGGCTCCGGCCCATCATCCTCAGGTGTGCGCAAGTCCTCAAGAAAACCGGCGTCGTCTTGCTCTGGCGCCAGGGTGGTGACGGCCAGGTGGAGCATGTCCAGGCTCAGGTAGCGCAGCTGATCTTTCGAGAATGGGAACTGGGGCAGGTACTGCCCGACGATGGCCGCTACGATCTTGGCCTGTCCTTTGTCGCGTGGCCGCTTGATGGGCTCCCTGTTGGTCTGCTGGGACAGCCAAGCCTTGTGCAAGGCAAAAGCGCGGGGATCAGGGACTTCCATCATGACGGGCCTGCCGTTGGAGGCAATGACTACGGCCTGGCACTTTGGTGCATTGATGAGCCAGTGCAGGTTGTGGACTTCTGCCGCGACAAGATCATCCGGGCCGAAGGTCACTGGGTGGTTGTCTTTCATCGGGCGCTCTGGGGTGATCAGATCAACCATGAATCCGTTGGAGTTGACTGCACGAAACCCACCCTTCTCTTGCATGGGCTCGTAGGTTTTGTCCAGCTTCTGGAGCAGGCCGAGCAAGCCCTTGGTTTGGCCTGAATGTAGTTTCTTGGTGACGAGTTGCAGTGGACGCCGTGCATCAAAGCAGAGACCCAGGTCGTCCGAGGCGAGTGCCCCAGGGCGTACCTGGACTGCCGCCATGGCCTCGTAGGCAAATATGGCATGCGTACCCACCACCAGGAACTCGCGGTCGAGTCCTGCGGTGTTGAGCGCGCCCAGGATGCTGGCTGCTGCCTGAGGCAGGCGCCCCAGGCGCAAGGCACGATTCATCCGGGCTTGCTCAATGAGCCTGTCCGATAGGTTGTCGTATCTGGCTCGGGCGCGCATCCTCCCGGCTTGATACTCCGTCAGGATGTCGTGTGTCTTATCGCTCTCTGGGCCGAGGGACCTGCTGTTGCCTTGGGCGTCCGTCGGTCGGATGAGGTAGCGTTGGTCGCCTCGCGTGACCCAGCGCAGTGCGTACCGATACGCTTGCAGGGCGTCTTTTGCGTAGATCCAGGCGCGTAGCAACTGGTCTGACTCCACCAGGTGTAACCGCTGCTGGTCTTCCAGCTCGATGAATTTCATGGTTTTACCTGTTTTTTATTGATTTCTTAATAATACAGGTAAAAACCTTGTTATTCAATAAGTTAAGGTGTTGTTTTGGCCTGCGCAAGCTGACGCGCTTCGCTTGTCGCCTGCCGGTCTGAGGCGCTGTGCGCCTGCAGTCAGGCAGGGTGGGCTTGGCCCTTCTATTGAGGCAGAGCAGCATCCAGGATACGCTCCACGGCTTCGTACATCTGCCTGCCGTCGTCGGACTGATAGCCGAAGGTGTTGATGAAGGTGGAGTACGTCAGGCCCTGGCCGGAGTTGTCTGACCAGGTATCAAACGCGTGCGCGGTGGTCAGGGCCTTGCGCTGGAAATCGCGTGCCGCGTCTCGCGTGACCCGCTGGGCGCGATGCGCTTGAATCAGGGCGATTTCCTCGGTGGTCAGGTCGATCTGCATAGACGCATCTCTCCTTTCAGACTACGGCGACAGGTCGTTGTCGTCGGAATCGGTGGGTTCGGGTTCCGGCCCAACGATAGCGAGGCACGCCGCCTGGGCGTCTTTCTTGGTGTAGAGGTCGCTTCCGCCTCGATCGCGCAGTATCGCGGCAAGGGCTGCGCGGTCCCCTTTGGGGAGAGCGGCAGCTTTCGCCGGGGTCATTGCTTCGCCACCTGCCTGTGGCCCCACATGGAGGTTGTAAGAGCTTGCGAGCAGGGCGTTAATTTTGAGGTCGTTCACTGTTTCTGGTCCTTGCGTAGAAAGGCCGTTCCATCATGCACCCAGGTCTCGCCAGTTTCCAGGTCGCGGAATTCCCATTTGGCGGGGCAGCGTGTTTCCAGGCTGATCTTGATCGGATGCTTGAACTCCGGGACGGTGCGGCCATCAAGTAGTTTTCGCGTCCTTGTGTTTTCGTCGGTTACTGCCATACGCCACACCATTGAGTCCATTGACTCACATACTCTGCGTTAGCGCAGTCGTAATGGCACCCTTTCAGGGCAAGCGATAGGAAGGCGGTCACCATTAGGATAAGGAGTAGTTTCATTTTTCGTTGATTATTGAGGCAGACTTTCAGCCACAATCTTTTTGAAGGTCGCACCGGCCTTGAAGCGGGGTTTGGCGATGGCCGGGACCTGGATCGCTTCGCCGGTTTTCAGGTTGCGGGCTTGCCGTGCTTCTTGGATCTTGGGCTCGAACGTGCCGAACCCCATGAGGGCGACTTTTTCGCCCGCAGCCACGGTGGACTGGATCGTGTGGACCAGGATGGTGAGGGTGTTGTCCACTTGGCGTTGGGATTGGCCGGTGCGGGTGGCGATGGCTTCGATGAGCTCTTGACGGTTCATTGGAGTCCTTTACGGAGGGGTCAGTTGGAGTTTTGGCGTTGCGGGTTGCCGGTGCTAAAGATAAGTCCAGAGCCATTCATTACGGGTCTCGCCGCTGCGCTTCATCTGCACGAGCATGCTCTTGCGCAGCTTGATCCATCCAAGGGCGTCTTCAGTGACGCGCATCTTGGAGACGGAGCCGCGCCAGTAGCTCTCGTCAATGCCCAGGATGATCTTGGTGGACACCGAGGAGATGAAATCCTCGGGGAAGTGAGTGGGTGATTGGCTGGCGCAAATGAGGGCCATGCCGAACTTGCGGGCCTCTTTTGCGATGGTGTTGATGATGTTCTCGGGGTCATCGTCAGCGTAGATGTGGGCCTCGTCCAGAATCACAACGTCCACGATGTCGTCTTGCTCGCCGCGCTGCACGGCCTGGGCGAAGAGCTCCTCCAGGCGAAAGAGCACAAAGAGCTTGCGCTCTTCCATGGAAAGCGCCTTGATGTTGTAGTGCCAGAGCTGATTGCTCGGATCAAAAGGGGGCTGCTTGGCCTTGAATACGCCGATCGCGTTCAGGTTCTCCAGCCGATCCACCACGGATTTCAGGACATCCGTGGAGTCGTATTTCATGATGTCGGTGAGCTCGTTGCCAGTCAGGATGGCTGTGGCATAAGCGCTGAACGTGTCGATCGCCTTATCTTTTGCCTTTGTGAGGTCGGCTTCCAGCTTTTCATCGGAGAAGGACTTCTCGCCCCGGCGCAGCGCCTCCATGCGCTTGCGCTGGTACGCGGCAGCGGCCTTGTTCGCAATCTCCAGCTTGGTGATGGCGTCCACGCCCGTGCCCAGAAAACTCATCTGCAGGACGTAGCGAGCCATGCGCAGCGCATCGCTGATCGACGGATTGGTGCGTGCGATGGTCTTTGGTGGCCAGCGGGTGATGCCGCCTGTGTATTGGTCAGTGGGGATGAACCAGCAGCGCTGTGCTCGGTCCCATTGCGCGCCCAGGGCCTGGGCGTCGTCTTTTTCTGCCAGGGGTACGTCGATGTACAGACGGCCATCAGAGCCGTCGGAAACCAGCTTTGCAGCAGCTTCATCGATGTGCCAGGTGTCGGGGTCATCGTGCTGGAAACCGTGACGCGTGTACACGTCATAGAGGATGTTGCGCAGCGCCGCCTCTTGCTTGGGGCCAAGCGCGCGCATCACGCGGTTGATCGTGGCAATGAAGCCCTGGACGCGCTTGCGCACGCCGCCGAAGTGCGGATCCGGGTTGACGCGCAGCGGATTCATGCCGTAAGCGGTCTGCTCGCTGAACATGACGCTGGAGGCGGTAGGCAGGTCAATGTCGCCGTGTACGTCAAAGACGTGAATGCGCAAGGGTTTGCCGTTGCAGGTGTCTTGCATCTGCCGGATCAGGTCGCGAAGCCGGTGGGTTTTCCCGGCGCCGGACATGCCGACGATCAGGCAGTGGCCGTTGACGACCTCCGTGCTGTCCCAGGTGATGGGGTTGCGCGTCTTGGCGTGCGTGCCAAACCGAACCTGCATGGTATTGCTCCTTTTACGATCTTGTTTGCATTATGGACTATAAGAATGAAATCCTCAAGAAATTGGATGTACTGTAGTCAATGCTTTACGGTAATGTAGGGCAGTCCCCGGACTGCATCGTCCCAGTGCATCGGGCGATTCGGGTCTCGGGATATTTTGCTGACCCAGTTCGGGGTGATTCCCCAGCGCGTCCCAAGGGCGTTGTACGTCCACCCGCGCTGGGCGATTTCAGACTTGAATTCTTCTGGGGATAGTCGCGTATTTGTGGGGTTGGGTTTGCTCATTTGCGGCCATTCCTTTGGGCAAGAGGATGCGGCGCTGACTTGCTCGAAAGCGCCGTTTTGTAGTGGAGTACAGTTTGTACTTCCAATCATGATTATAGTATTGCGTAAAATTTGCGCAAGGTGTACTATAGTCCATATCGAACAACTTTCTGCCGCGAGACAAGGAGTGATCATGGCGACGAAACCCGATCAGGCCCGTTCCTTCAAGAGCATGGCTGCTGACCCGTCCATCCCGGGGGTCAAGAAAAATGATCTGTTCCGTGTGGACCCTCGCATCATCGAAGAGGAAGAGGGCTTCAACCTGCGGGACTACGAAGACCCGGATGTGATTGCTCACATCGAGGGATTTGCTCGCGCCTACATGGCGGGTCAGCACGTTCCGCCGCTGCTGCTGCGAACTGGTGCTGATGGGCAAATCCTGGTGGTTGAAGGGCATTGCCGACGGCGTGGCGCTTTGCTCGCGATCGAGCGCGGCGCCGACATCAAGTTTCTGGATGCGCTCTCGTTCCGGGGGAACGACGCGGAGCGCGTCAATGTGATGATCAAGAGCGCCGAGGGCTTGAGGCTCAAGCCGCTTGATATTGCCCGTGGCTATCTGCGGCTTCGCCGCTTTGGCAACAGCAACGTGGAGATCGCACGCGATCAGGGTGTGACGCCGGCCCGCGTCGAGCAACTGCTGCTCTTGGCTACGGCCAACAGCGACGTGCATGAGCAGGTGAAGTCGGGTCGTGTGGCTGTCGAGGCCGCAATCGATGCCGTGCGTAAGTACGGCGACGATGCTGGCGCTTTTCTGAGTGGTGAGCTGGCCAAGGCGCAGGCTCAAGGCAAGAGCAAGGTGACGCGCGGGACGATGCGCGGCCCGTCGCTGCCGCCGAAGGTTGTGGGCAATGTCGTGTCGGCAGTGCGCGGCGCTGTCGAGAGCTTTGACCGTGCCACGCTCAAGCATCTGGCCTCTCTGGAGGGCAAGGACCCCACGGAATTGGAGGGTGTGCGCATTGAGGTCGATGCTTCGGTCCTGCTGGGGCTTGTGCATGCGACGACTGAAATCAAGGAATCTGAAGCCAAACTCCAGGCGCGCAAGCAGGCTGCTGAGCAGAAGGCGGCGCAGCAGAAGATCGATGGCATGGATGGCGCTGTCGGTGATGATGCCGATGGCGAGGATCCTCTGCTGGAGCAAGCTGAGTCTCTGGTTCGTGCCCTGGGCCAGGGGTCCATTTCACACCTGGAGCAGGAGTTGAGTATCGGCTACAACCGCGCGGCATTTCTGCTGACCGAGTTGCAGGCCAAGGGCGTGCTCAGTGAGATTGATACCAGCGGCAATTGCCGGGTGCTTTGAGCGTCGAGGATTGATCGGATGAATGAGTTGTCAAGTTGGTTTCTGGGCGTCGGCTGTGGATTTGCGATCTCGGTGATGGTTAGTGTGTGCTTCACCGTCTGGGGTCGTTCCGGCTACAGGGATCGGGCAAAAGCAGCACGCGTACTAAAGCGTCAAGGGCTCACGCCTCAGCTTTACCTTCCTGCAGTAGGGGAAGGGGACACCGAGTTGCGTGCCGCGCTGGAGTTCTTTGCCGCCCGTGGGTACATCATCACGAATACCCAGGGCGAGGTGGTTGGGAAGGTCTGTCCGCGCCCCGAAGAAGGGCGGCAAGGCCCGCATTTGCGGCTGGTCGTTTCCAATCTGAAAGTCCAGGATGATTGAGCATGTCTGAATTATTGGCAGAACGAACGAGTGACCGGGTATGTTGATGACACATCCATCGCTCGGGCTGTTGAGCGGGCTGGTGTGCTGTTGGGAATGAGGCGGTAAGGGCATGGAAAAGGATCTGGACTTGTTCGCTGCGGTGGCCGAGGTTTACGCCCGGGCAGACGGCCCGGTGAGCCAGGAGCAGCTGTATGCGGCGGTATCGCGGGCCACGGGCGTGGGCCAGGGCGCTTTTGATGAGCGCAGCCCCGTGGGGGCTGCGCGTGCCCCGGTGAGCCTGCTCAAACGCCGTGTGCGGTGGTATCAGCAGACTTTGAAGCACGCGGGGGTGATTGAGCCTGCAGGCGGGCGCGGTGTGTGGAAGCTGACTGGCAAGGGGCTTGATGATAGCGATATGCCGAAGCCTGCCGACGGCATGGCGATTCTGGGGTTTTCCACGGAGTTTGGAATCGCTGTCATTTCATCGTGCGAGCATTTTTTCTCGAAGTTCAATGAACCCATCCATCTGGTAGTGACCTCGCCGCCGTACCCGTTGGCCACGCCTCGGGCTTATGGCAATGTTGACGAGGGCCGCTATGTGGACTGGTTGTGCAAGGTGCTTGAACCTGTCGTGCGCAACCTGGTCCAGGGTGGGTCGATCTGCTTGAATGTGGGCAATGACGTTTTCATGTCGAAGTCGCCCGCACGGTCCCTGTACCGCGAGCGCCTGGTGCTTGCGCTGCACGCGCGCCTGGGGCTGTACAAAATGGACGAGCTGATCTGGACCTCGCCCAAGCCTCCTGGGCCGGTGCAGTGGGCCAGCAAGAAGCGGGTGCAGCTGAACACCGGCTATGAGCCGGTGTACTGGTTTACGAATGACCCAGATCGGGTGTTTGCGGATAATCGCCGGGTGCTTCAACCCCATAGCGAGCAGCACCTGCGTTTTGTGCGCTCTGGCGGGGTGAAGACGGCGAACGTGCATTCTGACGGCGCCTATCGAAAGCAGCTTGGCGCGTACTCCAACGAGACGGCGGGCCGGATCCCGCGCAACGTCTTGGAGTTTGCCCGCTGTAGCGAGGACCGGGACGCTGAGTACCGGCGTTACTGCGAGGCTCATGGATTGAAGACGCATGGCGCTTCGATGCCGGTGCGCCTGGCGAAATTCCTGATCAAATACCTGACGGAAGAGGGGATGCTGGTTGTCGATTGCCTTTCAGGGCGCGGAAAAGTCGGCCTGGCTGCTGAGGCATTGCGCCGCCGCTGGGTATGTGTAGATCGTGAAGCCGAGTATGTGCTTGGGTCGTATGGTCAGTTCGTGTAACTAGAGGGAATTGGTATGGGGTTGTCTCCGTTTTGCAAAGATTGGCGTGATCGTCTGGGTGGTGAAGAACCACCGCCAGTGCGGATTCTTGAGGTTGTCAATAAAAACGACCCTTCTGGGGGGGTGTTTCGTCTGCTGGTTGAGCGCGAAGAGGTGCGCGGCGAATGTAGCGCAAGCATCAAGCTGAGCTATGTGAGCCTTGGGGAATCGTTTGGTGGATTCAATAACCATCCGTTCTGCGGGAAATGGGAACGGTTCCCTGATGGGCAGGAAAAAATCAGCGTAACGGGTGGCGCTGTCATGCTGACCGGGGTGCCGCGTGGCGCCCACATTGGGACGTACCTGTTTGACGAGGTAGTCCGCTGGGCTAAGCAATGGCCTAACGCGGAAGTCAGGCGTATTTCGCTCTCAGAGGTAGATGGTGACGATGAGAACCGTGAGCGCCGGAATGCTTTTTATGAGCAATTTGGAATCGAGTTCGATTATTCCGAGGGTAAGCGTGCCGGGATTTCAAGGCCGATGAAGGCCGGAGATCTGACGCCTGTTGATCCTCAGGTCTGGCAGCAGGACATTGTGGAATATGGGCTTGTTGACTTCTTGCGCCGATCTTGTGCGGACATTGAGAAAAAGGCCTTGGAAATCTCTCTATCGAAACGGGCTGTGGAAGAGCATTGGGGGGAGCTTGAGCGCGCGCGCCGGTCTCCTGTCATCTGGGCGTGCCGCCAGTTTTTCGCGAATTACCAATTCTGGTTCGCGGCGTTAGCTTTTTTCGGGCTGTTGGGGCTTTCTGCATGGCGCGAGTTCAGCGGGGGGTGAGCGCCCAATTGAATCGCCAGAAATGGGGCATCTAAGAAGCTTTATTCCTGACCATCATCGTCACACGAAGTTGCATTTTTAATATAAAGTATCGCGTGACGCCTTTTGAAGTAAATGAGAGGTTTCGTAGTGTCTAACTTTGACCCTCAGGCCCTGTACGGTCTGGCCCAGTCGCTGGATGATGACAGCGAGGTGGTTCAGGTCGATGATGAAGAAGTCCGGCGGATTTCAGCAACGGAGACCCGGCGCCGATGTGCCGGGATCAAGCTTGCCTCCCGAGTCGTGGGAATGGCAGCGGCGATGAGCGGGGAGTTGTCCGATACCGAGTTGCTGCGCAGCCTGGATTCGGTCATGCAGCGTGTTGCGACCATTCGCCAGTCAGCAATGGGGTTGCTGGGGATCAGCCAGGACTCGATGGATTTTGTGCCCGCGTTCAATGCGCTGACCAGTGTTGCGCTCGATGCTGTCACGGAAGAGTGGAAATGGGCGCGGCTTGCCCCGGGTAGCAGCAGGATGCTCTCGGCTCAGGTGTTGTCGCGGCTTTTCGAGCAGGCGATCAACAACCAGGTGCCAGGCATGATGGCGGACTATAGCGGCCCGCCGAACCTTGAGCTTGCGCGCAAGCTGTGCATGCTGGAGGCCTTGCCGAAGGTCTGGGGTTTGGTGAACCTGTTTGACTACTACCAGGCCGATCATGAGGGCTTGATTCAGAGGTTGTTGGATTCAGTGGTGATTGTGGCAGAGCGTCAGGCCGAAAGGCTGACGCCTTCTGGCGCGATCACCTTTACACGCCAAGCCGTGTTGGAGAGGCTTTACGGCGTGAGCGTGGGCCTCATGTGCGAGGCCTACAAGCATTGCGCGAGCCAGGACGTGTTGCACTTGCGGTCAATGACCGAGTTGGACCGATCGGTCATGATCTCTCAATACGAGCGTCTTGGGGGGATGTCCTACGATCACGTGATCGAGGCGCATTCACTCGCGCTTGATCGGGTCTCCGAAATGTCGGAGCTCATTATGGAGTCTCAGAAGAGACGTTGAGTGAGGTTTGGTATGGCTGCAGCGCAAGAGTTGGACGGACAACTGATCGCATTAATCACTGGACTTGCTGACCAGAAAATCAAGGATGGTGCCGAATTTTTCTACGACGGCGGCGCGCTTCATGCGATCGACGTGGCCGAGATCGCATTGCCCTGCACTCTGGTGCTGGCTGATGCGCTGTCGCGGCGCCTGGGGATGGGTGGCAGCGGCCACGCGTTTGAAATCGGCGCGCCGAACCCGGTTTTCCCCGTGTGTGCGACTCAGGTGCAGCCCCGACAGTTCCTGGAGGTTGCACCCTTCGTGACGGAGATCTTCGAGAATGTGGTGGTGGAGGTGCGACACGACTTGTCGCGAGTCTATGCTTTTGCTGCCCGCCAGATGGGTCTTGCCCTGGAAGACGACGTGCAGCTCGCACCAGCAACTGGCAAGCATCAGCCCGAGGGGTTTGCCCCGATGGGAGAGCAGCTTGTTTCGTCGGCCCGTCCTGCGGCGATGGGCATGGAGGGTTAATCCATGGATGCGGATCGCCTGGCGCCCACGCCGGTTTATCAACCGTTCCTTGGCGCGCTGGCGATTCCCGACCTGCAGGACGCCCAGCGCAGTGGCGCGTTCGACCTGGACGTGCTGCTGTTCCTGCAGGACACCTACATGCAGCGCACGCTCACAGAGCGTGCGCAAATGCTGCGTGAGGAATTCACCCGGCTCGATGCCGAGGTCGAGGATCTGGACGCGCGCGCTGCGGCCAAGCGTGAGGTGGTCACGACCGCCATGCGCGAGCTTTACTCGCAACTGAAGGATGAAGGCGACGAGACGACCGGCGTGCGGGGCTATGCCGGTGCGGCTGGCGTGTATTTGAACGGCGCGATTGTGGATTATCAGACCTACCTGCTTGATGTGGCGGCTCATCTTGAGCAGTCCGTGCAGGTCGAGTCTACGCCCGATCTGGGCTGGCTCGCAGGCCATACCTACGCGCTTTTGGCGCGGGCGTCGTCCACCGTCGATACGATCGAGGGTGCGCTTGGCGTGCAGGCGGGCCAGCAGGCGGGGGTCCTGTTGGAGGCCGGGATAAGCGCTATCGGATCACCAGGGCAGGACAGCTTGGCGCAAGCGCTGGGTGTTCGGATGTGGCGCATGGTCGAGCAAATCGATGTGGCGCCACAAAATCATGTGGTCAATGCCGAGCATCATGTCGAGGCTTCGGTGGACTTCGAGGATAGCCCTTGGGATATTGAGCCAGCCGAGAGGTCGGATTTTGACTTGTAGGGCGATTTTTCATCAGCCCTGCTTTTTGTCAAATCTGCTTATCAGAAAAATTGTTTTTTGATGTCCTGTTGATGTATCATGTCTCCATATTTGGGGAGATGGGTTCATGCAACCAGGATTGACGAGCATCGAAGTGAGCACGAAGGCGATCGCGCCTTGGTGCCCGCCTGGCCGGAATCTGACGGTGCTCCCCGGAACTCCCATCATTGAGCTTTCCTTGCCCGAGTATGAGGCCGCTGGCCTGGGCAGGGTGCTTTGCCGTGCGCGGCCCTTCCAGATCAAAGATGGCGAAGGTGAGCAGGCCGGGACTTTTGCCCGGTCGATCTGCGCTGATACGAGCCGTCTGCTGGTGGTGACCGACGACATGGAGCCTGCCGTGCTTGGTCAGGCCCACGATGAAATACAAGCAGGTGCCCCGCGCGAGGTGCGCAAAGCGCTGTATGACGCTGGTCTGCCTGTCGGGCTGGTTACCCTCGGGGCGATTCGGGCCGATCGGTTCGAGTCGCTGGAGTTGCTGATCGATTTTGTTCGCCTGTACAACAGGCAAGCCTCATGGCTGGAGAGCCATCCACTGGATGTCGCGATTGCCAGGCTGGAGTTGGAATCCCGACCGGGCGCATCCCTCGTTTTTGACGGGCTGCGCCTTTTTTGCGAAGGAACTTGAAGATGACGACGATGAATTGCCAACAGGTGCGTGAGCATGTCATGGGCTTCATGAGCGCTTTGCCTGGCCCCGGCCAGGCAAAGGACGAAGAGGTGGTTGAGCGCGCCGACGGCGTGCGGGAGTTCGGGCGCCAGTGGCTCGTGCATAAGGATGAGGCCGGTGCGAGCCTGTCCGCGAGCCTGTCTGATCGGGATGATGTGATCGAGTTCGGCCTGTTGGCGCGCGAGGGTGCCACGGCGACCAATGTCCTGCATGCGACACTGGTGCTGGACGACGATGAGATCCTGCTCAATGTCGTCTCTGAGTCGAATACGGACTTCAACTTCGACGCGCATCTCGATGCGAGCCGGTTGACCCGGCTGCAGGAGACGTTGCGCTTCTACGCGGCGCACCTGACGGCTTGGGGTTCGCCAGGCGCCGCGCAGCACTGATTCAGGACTTACAGGAACATCGAATGAGCTCTATCAAGGAAACGCGGGCAGCGATCAGGGCCATCCCGAACATGACGGCATCGTGCGTGGATGGTGAGTGGCGCGTCACGATCAACATATACCGGCTCTCTGAACGCCATCCTGGCAAGCCTCATGCATGGTGCGAGGAAAAGCAGGAGGCGATCGCCTACTACACCGACGATGCCGAGGATGCTCTGGGAACGGCCCGCCAGATGTCCGAGCAGTGGGCAAAGCAGGAACTCAAGTGGCCCAAGGATGCTGCACTCACCGAAGGGCAGGAAAGCTTTGTTGGCGTGCTGCGCTCCAAAGTCGGCTTGCCGCGTCAAGAAGCCCTGTGGCTTCAAGGCAGGCTGCATGAGCTCTCTGCGCAGCACGCGGTGCTGGTCAATATGGGCGCGGCCTATCACGAAGCCTTGTCCTCGCAACAGGATCACGCGTTCGGTGAAATCGAGACGCGGATCCGTGATTTGCTGTCCGATGTGCCGGGGGTGAAGTCCGTCACGCTGACGAAGGACCCTCTGGCCAGTCGCGCGCTCGCTTCTACGCCCATTCGTGATCATCGTGGCAAGGTGATGGTGAAGGAGGGCCGGCATCGCGTGGCTCAGCATGTCAGATTTTTGCGGCGGAACCGGCACGGTAATGCCGCTGCGCGATTGGCCATCAAGAACGCGGCGACAGCTTATGCTCGGGAGGCCGCGCGTACTCGGGGGGTGTTTGGGACCGTGGAGGTTCGGTTTCATGATGAGTCCCACGTGGTGCCGCTGAACCCTCAGCGTGTTGATGAGCTGTTTAATGAGCCTTTTTGGAATAACTATCCGATGAATACCCTGTACGTGAATCTCTCGATCGAGGACACCGGCAACGCTGCATTCGTGGACCTGGGGCGCGCCCAGGAAGTGGCGCGTATTGTTGAGAAGGCGGCTGATGACTTGCAGAACCGCCTGACGCTTTTGGGTACAGCATTTCGCCTGCATGACATCAACGGTAATGGTGTGGGCGAGCTGACTGTTGTGCAAGAGAAGCCCGCTGCTGCTCTGGCTCCGGGCGCGGTGCGCCTGGTCATTGAGACGGGCAATGCCGCGTTCGAGGCGGATGCCGCCGGTGAAGCGGCGCGGATCTTGCGCGATGCTGCTGCCACTATCCGGGTGATTCGGGCCGACAAAGAGGCGTTTCGGCTGCTGGACTCCAATGGCAATGTGGTGGGCGACTATGCCTACTGCGCGCTGCCCTCGCTTGAGCGCGATGGCGTGATCGACATGAAGAAGGCCCTGGCTGCTGGCCGGGTATACCTGGCCGAAAGTGGCTTTACCGGCCTGGCCGAGGACGACTATCGGTTTATCGTCACGGCGCCTGATTTCGAGCCCGGGTATGGGCAGGGCGAAGGCGAGGTTTGGCTCGTCAATGCGAAGGGTGAAATCGCAAGCGGCTATGAGCATCAGGAAACGGTGCGCGAGAACCTGTTCGACAAGATGCCCAAGGACATGGCTCAAAAGCTGGACGAGGTGGTCGCGGGCCGCTTGTCCTTCGAGGACTTTGAGCGGGAATTCGGCGATGGCGATGCGCCCGAGCCGGATTAAATGAATGCCCAGAAGTTGAAAAAGGTGAACGATATGCAAAAAAAACCTATCGAGGTAGCTGATTATGTGGCGACTCCGAATGATCGGTTGGATGGTCTGAAAAAGCAGCTTGCCGCACGAGGCCAGGATCCGAAGTACCTGGAGCAAATGCTGGGTCGGTTGGAGGTCGAAAAGGTCAAGAGCCTGAGCGATGCGGAAATTGAGCGTGCGTTCGCTAACTCGGTGCTGTCGAGTTTCTGCGTCCAATACCTCAAGGTGGCGCGCGATTGCGGGCTGGCACTTCATGATGTGCAAGTCCCAATGTCTAACCCTTACAAGGACGAGGAGGTTGTGCTTTTCAAAGATCCATCGTCTGAGGTGTATGTGGCTGAATCAATGAGCGGTGGGAATATCGTCATCACCGATGGCTGGCTCACGGATTATGTGAACATTCGTGGCAAGGGAGACTGGGTGCGGGAATCCGATCAATTGCCGATCACTCAGGAGATCGGGGATTTTCTGTCGTCGTTTGAAAGCGCGGAGGAAGCGATTGCCAAAGGCAACAGCAGGCCTCGTCAGGACGATGACTCCCCCAGCCCGATGTAGGGGCGTTGGCTATGAACTCGGAGCCGCGTAAGCAATCGGTGGTCCTGGTGCCGCCGAGCGACATGGGGAATTTCGAGGTGTCTCTGGCGCGCTTGAATAAGCGGGCCGAGGCCTTCGGGCTGGCGCCGATCAAGGTGCTTGGAAAAGCCGAGCGCCAGTATTACTGGGACAAGCATGAAACATCACGGGGAACGGACGCAGTGCTCAAGCGTTTGTCCCCGGGCGAGTCGCCGCCATGGCTTGAGCCGGTTTGGCTGGTCAATGAGCTGACCCTGGAGTATCCGATCATCAAGTTGGGTGATTGGGAGGTGGTGGGGCAGATTGAGGCTGCTGGAGACGGGAATCTGCTGTTTTCGGTATCTCAGGAGGAGGGCGATGTGGCTGAGCTTCAAGCCCACGCCTTTTGTGCCATCCGCTGCGAGCATTGCAATACGAAGCGCTCGCGCAAGCTGGGCTACCTGCTCAAAGACGGGCAGGGCAACTACAAAGAGGTGGGATCGACCTGCCTGGAAGACTTCACCGGGATTGACCCTGCAGCTGCACTCTTCATGCAGAAAATATACCTGTTCTGGGATGAGTATGGCGAGGACGATGACTGGGGATCTTCGCCAGGCCGGGTGTCAGCCTTCCCCACGAAGGGATATTTGGCGCGCGTGCTGTTTTGCATGGAAAGCAGCGGAGGGTTCGTTTCAGCGGCCAAAGCCCGCGAACAGAATTTCGTCGCCACGTACGATGAGGCGGCGTCCCTGGATCGCTACCTCAAGGAAGACGACGCTCTCAGGGCACGATTCTATGAGGCTTACGAGCGCCATAGCGAGTATGCTCAGCGGATCATCGACTGGTGGGCCGAAGAGCCAAGCGATGACTCTTTTTCGCACAACGTGAAAATCCTGCTTGCGCAAGAGAATATCGAACTCAAGAACAAGCACCTGGCTTTTGCCGCTGCCGCCGTGCAGTCCTACCAGCGCCACGTGGCCGCAGTGGAGCGCGATAGAGCGGCTCCATCCGTGCATGTGGGTGCGGTCGGAGAAAAGTGCGATGAGCCGTTGACGCTTCGCTCAATCGCCAGCTGGGATTCGGTCTATGGCGAGCAGTGGCGGATCAACTTCACGGATGAGCAGGGCAACCGTCTTTCCTGGAAGACGGGAAGGCCACCGTCCGAACTGCTGCAACCCCAGTCGGTCGGGCGAACCTTGGCGGCACGCTTCAAGGTGAAAGGTCACGACGAATACAAGGGGACGGCCACCACCGAGGTCTCGCACCTCAAGGTGGATCGCTGGCTGGATGCCGAGGCGCAGGCCGAGTGCCCTGTCGCGGTGATCACGGTTCAGCCTGATACGGACGCATTCGCGGATCTGGGGCTGCGCCGCGAGCTTGCCAACATTGTCCGTGCCGTGGGCGAGCAACTGGATCGCCTGCCTGTTGAGCAGGTCGAGGTCTGCGACATTAACGGCAATACGGTGGGCGCCGTCTCCCTGGATGAGCCTGCGCAGGTCTTGGGTGACGATGAGGTCCGTCTATCGTTGCGGCTCTACGGTGGCGTGGACGCTGCGCAAGTGGCCGCGAAGATGGCTGATGCGCTGCTGGCCGGTGCCGACGGCGCGGAAGATGAACAGGGACGTGTGGTGGGTGCCGTGGACTTCGGGCACGCCGTGCTTGCTCGTGAGCGTGAGGCCGTGGCTCAGGCTGATGATGGCTTGGTTCTGTAGGAGGGCGCATGGCGGCAAACCTTTTCGTGATCGAGGCCCCTGGCAAGCGCCAGGCACTGGCCCAGGCCTTGCGCGCCGCTGGCGTGCGCGATGTGCTGGTCCTGGCCACAATCGGGCATATCGGGATGAATCCGCAAGGGTTCAAGCCGTTGGCGATCGATAGCGTATATCGTGAGCTGGCCTATCGGCTAAAGCCTGATCGTGAGCGTATTGCCCACGAGATTGAGGATGAGGCACGCGCTGCCAAGCGCATCTACCTGGCCTCGGACGATGACCAGGAGGGCGATGTCATCGCCCGCGATGTCATGCGCTGGTGCATCCCGGAAGAAGAGCAGCACAAGGTGCTGCGCGTGCGGTTGAAATCCCTGGCACCGTCGGAGGTCCGCACGGCGTTGACAGGTGCTCAGGTGTTTGAGGCGGCGTCCGCGTCCCGAGGCGATGCGCGTCGGATCGTGGATCGCCTGATCGGGTCGCTATCAAGCGATGAGGGGGCCGTGGGCCGGGTGCAAGGCTCACTGCTGCTGGAGTTGCAATCGAAGACCCCGGTGGCTGGCGTCATGACGTATGTCGCGCCTGCAGCCGACGACCGGGGCGCCTGGGTGGCGCGGTTGCCGGTATTCGCGGGCTCGCCCGCGCCCGATGAAATACAACTGCAAGAGCCGCTTGCCGTGGGTGCCTCCAAGCAGAGCACGTTGGCGACCCGTGTCATGGCGCACGATGAGATTTTGCTTTCAGCCAGTCTTGCGACCGGGCGTAGCCTGTCGGATGTGTCCGATGCGATGCAGGATCTCTACGAACGCGGGTCAATGACGTATCCAAGGGGTAAGCATTGTGCGATCACGCCGGAGGCAGTGCGGCGTATTACCGCAATCGCCAGGGCCAACGGTGCCGGTTTTGTGCCGGGGCTTTTTTCAGCGGTTCGGGAGTCCGGTGGTGAGCATTCGCACGAAGCACCCAACCCGATGGTCATTGGCCTGCCGCTGAACCGGAGCCTGGACGTGTTGCCGTTCGATGAGCAGATCCTGGTCCACGTGGCCAGAAGGCTCATCGAATGCGCCGTGCCTTGTGAGGTGCAGACGCCTGACCCCAGGCAACTCAGAGGCTTGCCTGGCGCCCTTCAGGGGCTTGCCTGGCGCCGTCGCGATGCCAAGGGGGCCGTGCTCTGGCGCGAGCCGACCGAGGCGGGGTATCGGGCCTGGACCTCGGAGCAAAGCCTGCTGCATTTCATGAGCAAAAACGAGCTTGGCAGGCCATCGACTGTTGTCGCGCACGTGAACAAATTTCTGAGTCGTGATTTGGTCACGCAAGACTTTGATTTAACAAAGAAAGGCAAGGATTGGAGTGCGCACGTTGGCCGCTTGTTCGGGCATCAAAATTTATCAAAATTGATCGAGAATTACATAGAAGAGAACAAAAAGGAGCCATCGCTGATGGTTGCTGATATGATAGAAATGTGCGGTTTAACTGATATTCATACTGACCAACAACAGGATTTTGAGCATGAAGACTTTGAAGTTTCAGCCGGGGACTTTTCTTGAGATGGATAACCTAGCCGGAGGGCGTAAGGTCGTGATTGTGGGCCGGGACGGCTCGACGTACTGGGACATGCTCGATGCCGAGCGGGTGACCCCCATCGTGATCCATCCGAGCCAACAGGCCGTGGATCTGGGGTCGCTGGGCGACTTCGCGCGGGCGCGCGGCCTGCAGGACAAGCTCGAAGGGCTGATGCTGTACCTGCGTGAGCAGGGGCACAACCCCGAGGGCAATCCGCTTTTCGCGATGCGCACGCTCTGGGAGTTTGCCCAGCGCGCCGAGTCGGCAGAGCCCGACGCCGAGCGCTTTGGCCTGGCCTGCCAAGCGGCACAAGCCCAGGAGGCGGGCGCGCTGCGGATCCATGCGCGAGCCGAGCAATACTGCGCGCAGTGAGCGCGGCGATCATGAAATAGGAGAACGGGTATGTCGAAGATGCTCATCATCGCTGAGAAACCGTCCGTGGCGCGTGACATCGCTCAGGCCCTGGGCGGTTTTTCCAAGCAAGACGGCTGGCTGGAGAGCGGCAGCGCAATCGTCTCATCGGGGATCGGCCATCTGGTCACCCTGAATGTGCCGGAGGCCCAGACGACGGGCAAGGATCTGGACACTCTGCCCGTGATTCCGCAGCGTTTCTCGCTGGAGGTGATCGAGCGCACGAAGTCGCAGTTCAACCTGTTGGCGCGCCTGCTCAAGCGTGAGGACGTGACGCAGGTGGTCAACGCCTGTGACGCAGGGCGCGAAGGCGAGTTGATCTTCCGGCTGATCTACGAGGCCGCTGGATGCCGCAAACCGATGCGTCGAATGTGGCTGCAGTCCATGACCACGGATGCGATTCGTGAGGCATTCGACACGATGCGCCCGGGCGCTGAGTTCGATCGCTTGGCCGATGCTGCGAAGTGTCGCAGCGAAGCGGACTGGCTGGTAGGTATCAACGGTTCGCGCGGTGTCACTCGCTTGCGCGAGCGCCAGCGCAACACCTACGAGCAAACGACGGCAGGTCGTGTGCAAACGCCCACGCTTGCGATTGCCGTTCATCGTGAAAATGAAATCCGCACCTTCGTGCCGACCGATTACTGGGAGGTGCATGCTACGTTTGCAGCAACTGCCGGGACGTACGTCGGGCGCTGGATGAACACGGCGGCGCCCACCGAGGGTGAGGACGCCGAAGCCGCAGGTTTCCGGATCCTGCGCCAGGAAGATGCGCAGGCGATCGTGAGCAAGTGCCAGGGTGTGGCGCCGAGCTCCGTGACCGATGAGTCCAAGACGACGACAAGCCTGCCGCCCAAGCTCTTCGATCTGACCACGTTACAGCGTGAAGCGAACAAGCGCTTCAAGTTCTCCGCGAAGAAGACGCTGGACATCGCCCAGGCGCTGTATGAGAAGCACAAGGCCACGACCTATCCGCGTACTGATGCGACAGCACTGCCCGAGGACTACATCGAGACGGCCAAGTCCGTCCTCGCAAGCCTGGCCGCAGCGCCCGCCTTTGGCGAGCACGCCCGTCGCGTGGTCGATCAGGGATGGGTGCGTGCCGACAAGCGGATCTTCGATAACTCGAAAATCTCGGACCACTTTGCGATCATCCCCAACGGGACGATCCCCTCCAGTCTGGATGCTGACGAGGCGAAGATCTATGACCTGGTGGTGCGCCGCTTTGTCGCGGTCTTTCACCCGGCAGCACGCTACAACCTGACCACGCGGCTATCCGTGGTGGCAGGCGAGACCTTCAAGTCCACCGGCAAGGTCCTGGTCGAGCCTGGCTGGCTGGAGGTCTACGGCAAACAGGGTGAAGACGATAAGGTGCCAGCGCTGTGCGCTGTCCAGCCTGGTGAGGGCGTGCAGACCCGTGAGGTCAAGCTGGTCGCCTTGCAGACAAAGCCGCCTGCACGCTTTACCGAAGCGACGTTGCTGGGCGCCATGGAAGGCGCGGGCAAGTATGTGGATGACGATGAACTGCGCAGCGCCATGAGCGAGCGCGGCCTGGGTACGCCAGCCACGCGCGCGGCGACGATCGAAGGGCTGCTCGCCGACAAAGACGGCAAGGGGCGCCCGAAAGAGCCGTACCTGCGTCGTGAAGGCAAGGAACAATACCTGGTGCCATCGCAAAAGGGGATGGACCTGGTGGGCTTCCTGGAAGGCAACGGGCTTGATGCACTCACCACGCCGTCCTTGACCGGGGAATGGGAGCAGAAACTGCGTCTGATGGAAAAAGGGCAGTACGACCGGCAGGCCTTCATGGCGGAGATCGCTGCGATGACGCGCGAGATCATCGACGTGATCCGTGCGAAGGCCCGGGAGATCCCGGCGCCTGTTGTCGCTGAACTTGCCGTGGCGTGCCCGAAGTGTGGACAGCAAGGCGTCAAGGCAAACCCGCGCACGTTTGACTGCGCGGCGAGTTGCGGCTGGCGCCTCTGGCGCGAAATCGCCCAGCGTGACCTGTCCGATGACGAGGCCACGCAATTGCTCCAGGGAGAGACGCTGAACGGACTGACTGGCTTCGTCTCGAAGGCCAAGAAGAAGTTCAGCGCAGGCTTGCGCATGGGCGCTGAGCACAAGGTCGAGTTCGTCTTCGAGGAGCGTGCCGAGGCGCCTCTGGGGGCTTCGATCGGGGCGCCGTGCCCCAACTGCGGCAATGTGGTCCATGTAAAGGATGGGACCCATCCTCAGTTCGTCTGCGAGAACGGTGACTTCAAGCTCTGGCGTGTGATCGCAGGGCGTTCGTTGAGCGAGGACGAAGCCCGCGAGCTTCTGTCCACTGGCAGCTTGAGCGCCGTGCATGGTTTCGTGAGCTCGAAGACCAAGAAGAAGTTCAGTGCAGGCCTGCGCCTGTCCGACGACAACAGCAAGGTCGAGTTCGTCTTCGAGCCGCGCTGACTCTGGGGGACGTATGGCTACTGTTGAAATGGGCCGTGACGGCACGATGAAATGGCAACGCGTGACGCCGCCCTTGTGGTGGGCCGCTGCGGGGCTTCACATCGTTGCCGACCGTCATTTGCCGGATGGCCAGCGCCAGCACATGGTGTCTGGCACGGTCCCGGCAGGTACGGTCATCGCGAACGCGCAGGTTATCGGGGAACTGGACTGCCGTGGCGCGGAATTTTCGAGTGAACTGAGCCACTTGAGCGTGGCTTGAACACAAAGTTGGGAAGAGGGTTTTATGGATTCAAGTGAAGAGTACGTGCAGGCCGTGATGGATACGGGTGAGCGCCTGCCGGCAGCGATGGGCGAGGCGAACATGCCGCAAGAAATCATGAACGATCCGGTCTTCGACGGCCAGGCGATCGTGGACGCACAAGGGGAATGAAATGGCAGCACGTGGGGATTTTCGGCAGCGCCTGACCAATGCTTTTGCAAGTCATCTGGAAGAGAACGGCGGGTTTTTGCCGTGGCAGACGATGCGAGCGGTCAAGCGTCCCTTCAACCCGGCCTCCGGGGTGAAGTTCAAGGGTGGCAATGTCATGTCCTTGGTGCTGGCGCAGCTGGAGCGCGGTTCGGCAGACCCTCGCTGGATGACGCTCAAGCAGGCCAACAAGGCGGGCTACAGCGTGCGCAAGGGCGCGCGCGCGGCCTATGTCGAGTATTGGGACTGGGGCGTTCCTGGGCTGAAGCTGGGCGCGCCCAGCGCCGATGAGGACGAGGAGACCGAAGAGCAGGTTCGTACCCGTACCCGTCCTCGGGTCTTCTATGCGCCTGTTTTCAATGGCCAGGACATCGTGGGCTTGCCGGATCTGGAGCACGGCTCGGGTTTCCCGACGGTGCTGGCACGCAAGCTCATTGAGGCGACGGGCGCCAACATCGAACATGCCATGGCCGTTCGTGACGGCGGCAGGACCATCGAAAACGCAGGCCACTATCTGCGCCAAGCCGACAAGATCGTGGTCCCGCCCGAGAAGTCTTTTGGGCAGGGTGAGGACGGCGACTACTGCGCCACGGTGCTGCGCGAGCTCACGCGATGGGCAGGCCATCCCAGCCGCCTGAATCTGCCAGCAGACGAAGTTTCCGAGGCGCTGCGCACGGAGATTGCCTCGCATCTGCTCAACTCCACGCTGTCCATGAAGGGACAGGCCCGATCGAGCCTGTCCCTGGACGTTACCGAGGCCTGGATTGAACGGCTCAAGGGTGACAAGCATGCGATCTTTCGGGCCGCGCGCGATGCCGAGCAGATCGTGGAGCACCTTTTCAGCTACGCACCGGAGCTGCAGGAAAAACTCGATGAGACCTTGGCTGCGAACATCCTGCCTGAAGGCGGTGGCAGGCGCCGTGTCGATATCGGCGTGAGTGATGATTTGCCCAATTTCGTGCCGTCCGGTGCCAAGCCCGCTGCGCAGGCCGTGCGTACCGGGCGCGCGGACCCCCGGTGGCCGGGGTTCACGCAGGCAATCTACGAAACGGCGCGCAAGGCCGGGTTCCAGGCCAGCGCCGTGGATCCGGTGTTCGACATGATCGAGGCGAATTTCACGCAGATCATGGACGGCATGAAGAGCCGGGGCACGGACGAGGAAACGGTCTACAAGATGATCGGCGCGCAGATCATGGACGAAATGACGCAGGCCGATGTCTACCGCAAGCGCCTGGACGAGTTTGCCGATAAGGTCCGGGCCGGTTCTAAAGGCGCCGTCGAGATGGAACTGGTGGAACTCGCCTTGCAAGAGGCTGGTGAGCGGTATCAGCAGACTCTGGTGGACGGGGTGAACAATCGCTGGGGTAACGCCCAACTGGTGCAGGCGCTCGACGCCGTGCTCTACGGGCCAGGTGTAGCCGCTGACGCCGTGGTGTTTGATGGCGCTTTCGCGCGCAAGCTCGTGGAGGGCAGCGCGGCCGCGCAGAGCCTATCCGATCTTGACGATGACGACGACGTGCTTATGCCATTGGGCATGTCGGCTGTCTTGCCCGAGGATGCGGGCGTGATTGATGACGAGCGAATTGCTCGTCCTGGACTGTGAGGCTGTTTTTCTACTAAAGGAGCACCAGTGCCCTCGTTTTTTGTTCACCGAAAGAGGTGCCTACAGGCTAAAAGCGAATGGCCTCTCTTTTTCTCTTACCTTGTGATCGCTTCTATCTTCTCCTTCTCGGTCTTTGTTGCGTGGCAAAGTCTGATGCTTGGGGAAGCGATATCGGAAAGCGGTATGGAGATAAGAACTGCCGCTTGGCAAACGAAATCGCAGGAGGAGATTCGAGAGATCCTGGATTGTCGGGTGAAAGGAAGGGTGGAGGACAGGGGTTGTCTTTCCGCCGTTCTTCCGAAAATTCATACTCACAAAGGCGTGCTTGCCGCCTCCTTCCTTGTGTCCGATTGGCTTGACCGCCACCCGGAAGATATCTTGATTCGCCAAGCGGCGCTGGGCGCCGTGGATCGAGTTCGCACAAGTTTTCTTTCCGGGGAGGCCAGGGCGGTCATAGAAGACAATATCAAGCTTCTGGAAATTTGGCGTCGATTTTCATTTTTTCGCTGGATGGGGGAGATTCGGAGGGACACTGAGTTTCTGTCTTTAACTATGAATGAAACGATGGGACAACTGGAGGCTGCGGAAGTTCGGATCCAGATGCCGGAGATTGGACGCCGACAGGAGGCTTGGCGCCGCGAAATCGCGGAAGCGGTTCATTTCCCGGAAATGAATCGAATCCAAGAGTCCTGGCGTACCATTATCGAGGAATGAGTCTGACCACGGGCTAACTGCCTAGTCCTGGTGGATGGCGACACGCTGCGTAGTCCAAAGCACTGACGCGCTGCGCTTGTCGGCCCCTTGCCCAGCAAGTCTGGACAAGGGGCTTTCTCTTTAAAGCCGTTCAGTGCAGTTGGGAGGGGCTGGTGGCGCCCATGACCACCTGTACCTGCTGCGCGAAGCCCTGATCAAGCCGTTTGCGTGCAAGAGGCTCGCA
Source organism: Thauera sp. (assembly GCA_034675825.1). Taxonomy (GTDB): domain Bacteria; phylum Pseudomonadota; class Gammaproteobacteria; order Burkholderiales; family Rhodocyclaceae; genus Thauera. Next base: position 83,763 of record JAUCCW010000006.1, read on the forward strand.
GCTATCGGGGTGCTGATCTCCACCTTGAGCGGCAATCTGGGCGATGGCTTTTGAGGCGATGCCCAGGGCCATGACAGCCTCATCCCAGGAAAGCCCGGAGCTGATGGCGTTTTGGGATACGAGATTCGCAAAGTCATGCATCTTCTGCTGCCGGTCAGTCATTGCGGCGTTTCCTCCGTGGGGATCAGGAATTCGTCTCGACTGTGGCCGCGTTCTTCAGCATCGCGAAGCCAAGCAGGGCGCTTGCCCATGCCGCTCCAGGTGTCGCCTGTTTCGGGTTTGCGGTATTTCGCAGGCCGTGCAGGCTTTGCGGTCTTGAGGGCGCCTGCCAGGGTGCTGCTGCGACCACTGGGCGCGCTTGCCGGGATCTTCCATGCCTGGGCGATTTCGCGCGGGGTAATGCCGCCGTCGCGCATCTGTCGCACGAGACTCGGGATGACCTCGCCTCGAATGAGTTTGGCCCTCTGTGCCACCAGGCGATCGATCTTGCCGTCGAGTAGTTTGATTCTTCTGTCGGTGTTGGTTTTCATGGAGTGTTGGCCACGGTCAAAATGTTGATCTTGTCGATGTTGGGGCCATGTGGTTGGTGACCACTCTCGCTGCCTTGGCAGCGGTTTGAGCCGTGCTGGGTCCGGTTGCCACGTGGTGGTGGTCCGGCCTTGCATTATTGCGGATGGTGCCCCGTAGTTTAAGGGCTATTGTTGACTCAGGGTTTGCCTATTACAGCCAAGTTTCAACGATCTTGGGGTCATCGGCAGCCGCCCGAGGGATCCGGGTCAGTCCGGGAGGCAGTTTGCTGCGCAGTTGCTCCAGGGTTGTGGCCTGGAGCAACTCAGGGGTCGGGGTGTTCAGCTTCCATTTTCTGGCGACGAAGCGGCCAGGCATGATCAAATCGGGGAGGGAAGGGTAGAAGGGCATGGCTACTTCTTGTCCGGTTGTGGGGTAGTCGCAGCACGAGGCTCGGGCGCATGTAGCGCACGCTCCAGTCCGGAGCGATGAACGCCGATCGCGCAGGTGACATAGGTGATGCCGCCCTGTTCGCGCAGGAACAGGTGGTTCTTGCCGACGCGCTGCTGATAGTTGCCCGCTTCGTCCGGGGAAAGCCCGGTGATGCTGGCCAGCGCACGAAAGGACTTGTCCGGAAAGATCGACTCGTAGACGGTGTAGTCTCGCCCCGCGCCGTGAAAGGCCCTGATGTTCGCCCGTGTCGTGGGGAACCCCAGGACATACACCGGGTCAGGCCAGGTGTATTCGGCGCCGCTTTCGATACGAGAGGAATTGATGATGGGGCCGCCGCCCAGGCCGGTGACCCAGGTGATCAGTTCATGAGGTTGAGCGCTGCCCTGGCATGACAGAGCCATGCCCAAGCGTGCCTTGTCGCTGGAGGTGTCTGCCGATGCGGAAATGTGGGTCAGAGCGACCATCAAGCCAGCGGCGACAATGGAGTGGAGGGCATGGTGGCGCATGATTATTTGGCGGTGAAAGTGCAGCTGATCTGGGCGAGGTTTCCGACGCCCATCGAGGCCATCAGCGTCCCGACGGGGGTGCTGCGGGCGTGTTCTTTGATGAGGCCTGCTGCACGACGTGCATCTGCCAGGGATTTGCCTTCAAAGAGGCTGGACGCGCTCAAGGTGATGCGCTCTTCTTCGTCCTCGTCGTGTGCGAGGGTGATTTGCTTGACCGGCATACCAAAGACGGTGAAGCCGTCAGGCACCGACTTGTGATCGATATTCCCGTCGGGCGACAGCAGCAGCTGGATGTCGGGATCTTCGAGGTTGGGCGCCGTGCGGCATTCCAGCGCAGCCTGGACGGCGGGCGCGATGCGTGCCCAACCCGGCTCTTGAGCGTAGGCGCTCTGGGCGATGGTGGTGGCGACGACGGCGATGATGAGTTTTTTCATGAAGTCTTCAGGGCTGATGGGCATATTGCCCGAAAGAGTAGAAGCGGGTTCGCTGATTGGTTCGGCGCGATCGCCGCACAGGAATGAAAGCTGCTTGTTTGGTCTGTTCTTTGGCCAGTTCCTTCTCACGGGGAAGGTCCAGACCTTGCGCCCAGGCGCATGCAGTCGTGTTGAGCACCACTTGCAGTCGTCGCATGAAACGCTCTTGGCAAAAGAGGTTTTCACTATCTTGATTAATTGTCATTCAGTGCTATCAGAAAAATAGTTTCTTTGATGGCAATTATGGACTATAGTACGCACTCGGTCAACATTTACAAGAGGAAATCATGCTCAAGAAGTCCTTCATATACGCTGTTTTTGTCACCGTGGTCTCTGCGACCGGGATGCTGTCAGGGTGTGGTGGTGAGGACCAGGCCGCGAAGCAGGGGCAGAGCGCCGACCAAGCGGCGATTGATCAGCACAATGCGCAACTCGCTCGCAAGAATGAAGTGCGTCGGGCGATCAAGTAGGGCGCGATGGCTATGACGAATCTGGACAATGGCATTCAGGCACTGCAAGAGGACAACGTGCAATTGCGTCGTGTCTTGAAACGGCTCATCAAAAGCTTCCCGGCGGATACAGACCTTGCAGAAGCAGGGTGGAGTGCTGTGGAAGTCGCCGAGGCAATGGATGCCTATGATGCGGCTCGCCGGTTGGTTTCTCAGTCTGAATAAGTTCCCCTCATCGGCCACGTGTCCGATGAGGGGCGAGGTGATGTCCCGCAGTGGCGATGCGGAAACGGTTGGAAGGGATAGCTGCGAAAGGGTCCTAGGTTGCCATCGAGTTGGCAGTTAATCCTTGCGTGGTGTGTGTTTGGGCGCTTCAGGCGCCGCGCGGCGCTTCGAGAGCAGCACCCGTCCTCTGGGCACGCGCTTTGTCCCGGCCCCACGGGGCCTGGAGGGCTGCGACACGGCAGCCAGCAGTTCCGTATTCTGGTGACGCAAGGCGGCTGCGGTATCCAGAGCGCCTTGCAGTTGTACGCGCAGCGCCTGGAGATCCTTTTCCAGCACCTGGTTGCGATCCTGAACGGCGGTCGTGTGGATCCGGGCCTCCTGCAGTTGTTTGGTGAGCTTGCTCATCTCGATGGTGCCTCGGTCCTGCTCGGCTTTGAGCCTGGCGTTGCTGTCGGCCACCAAGCGGGCGGCGTCCTGCCTGGCGCGTTCGATCTCCAGCAGGGCGCGTTTCTCTGTGCCTTCCAGCCGTGTGACGGCTTTCTCAATCTCGACCTTGGACTCAGCAAGGGCCTTGTTCATCTGCTCGCGCTGATCGACAAGAGTCTCATGGGTCTCTGATGCCATTTTCTCGGCCTGGGCGCGCGCGGCCTGCTCGGTCAGGACCTGGCCCTGCAGGGCGCCCCGCGTTTCTTCCAGGCCTGCGACCGTAGCGCGCAGGGCCTGGGCGTCAACCAATGCGCGGTCCCGCTCGGCCGTGGCGAGTTGCGCAGCAGCTTGAGCCTGTTCGATTTCATCGTGCCAGGCTTGTGTCTGCTCAGCGAAGGACTGCTTGGCATGGCCGACGGCCTCTTGCCAGAACCCTACGATGAGCGGCGTGAGGCTTTCTGGGATCCCCTCGTGGGCGAAGCCTTCCATGCGGCGCAGTGCCTCGGCATGCTCGACGCGGTAGTCTTTCTTCGCGCGATTGATGTCGCCAGAGCTGCCCTTGCCGATGATGTCACGAACGGTAGTCCAACTGGGGATAGCCCGGCCCAGACGGGTGAGCTCGGCGCAGCAGAGTTTGGCACGCTCATATGCGCTCAAGCTATCCCAGCCCTGGATCCGCGACAGGGTGTCCGCCATATTCTTATGGTTTTCTTCAATTGTCATTGGATGGGGTCTCGTTATGCGTCAGGGTTGCGTTTGAGCGAGTTTTCAGCGAGGGGGCATTCCTGGAGGGTTTCGAGCATGACATGCCCATCCGGGATGGTGCGCAAGATATCCTGTATCCGGGCAAGAGGTGCTGCCGACTGGAATTCCAAGCAAACATCGGGCGCTTGGTCGGCCTGTGCATGCTCGCTATGCACGATGCTGGTCTTGGCTTTGGCGCAGGCTATCGAGAATTGCTCAACATCCTCCTGGCATTCTGCCCGGAAGGAGTAGGTGCGCAATTCCTGGTTTGTCACTTGAGTGGCTTCGAGCACCTCTATGGTGACACGCACGCGCTTGCCTTCGTTGGCGTTGAGGCCAGTCGCACGGCGCATGAGTAGCACATCCGGGCCAAGCCCGAAGTGCTCTGGGTGTCCGGTGTCCCAGGCATCCCATTCGACACGCCGGTTGAAGATGTGGCCACCGCCAGGTGGGCAGCAAACGCAGACCTGTTCGGCGGGGTCGCTGCGCATAAATCGGATCACCCCTTCAATGCTATGCCGCTCCGCAAGTGCGGACACTGTGCCAGCGGAGCGGGCGCCAGGGAGAATCCGCTCTGCCCCCCGATAACCCAAGGCAAAGCCGATCCACATGGTATCTGTGTCAGGATCCATGTAGTGGGAGAATTTGCCGTTGACCTCCATAATTCCGAGAGGCGTCGATTTAGCCAAGACTGGCGTATCCCTGATGCCTTTCTCGAAGATCTTACGCATTTCGGCCACTGGCGCGGCCCCTGGTTTTTCCTTGATCTGGAGCATGGCTCCCTCCCTGACTTGTGCTTGTTGATCAGATTTCATGGTTTTTGATAAACAAGCTGGCTTGTCTATCATCGGTGCTACTCAAGCTCACGGATCTTCATGTCGAGCTCGATGATGCGATCGCGTAGTTCGTTGGAGCGATCAAGCCAGTATTGGCCTCGATCGTAGTACCGCTGCGCCTTTTCTTTCTGCCCGCGTTCAGATGCTGCGTTGGCGTTGGCCAGCGCGTTGGATCCCGCCGTGTCCGCATAGAGCATCTGATTTTTGAGCACCAGACGCTTACGTTGCAAGCGGGCTTCTTCCGGGCTCATGGTGTCTGCCGCGTAAACCCTCGCGGCATTTTGAAGCCCCGTGCCTTGGCGACATCCACGGCCACTTGACGGGTACTCTTGCCCCACAAGTCCGCAACCATCAGCACGGCCATTGTCCCATCAACGATTTGCACGGCCTCAGCAAAAGCAACGGTTTCCAGCCTGTCGGCAAGCTCGACAAGCTGGTTCATGTTGAACTGATCCTGTTCCTCCCAGACCGCCGCCATCGACAGTAGCTTTTCGCGCATCTTACGCAGGGAGCGACGCTGCGCCCCGGCGATCTGTTTCTTGGTTTGGTATCCCATCCTTTACCCCTGGTTCGGTGTGCTGATGCTCAGCCGATGTCCGTTTGTTTAACGCATTCTTCGCTCATTGTTCACGCAATGCCAGTGTAGGTGTCTTTGCGCGGCGTGTCAATACATATATGAACGTACATCATCCTAAACAGAACATTAGGTAGACAACACTTCCCATAACTGGTATTATGGGAAATGTTGGGGCTGGGGTCGGTGGGCCAGTTGATTCGAGGTCAATGTTTCACGGAATTCCGGCGGTCGTGGCGTGTGTTTGTCTTGCAAAACATACGCTTAGGGTTTGAGCAATACCTCGCCAGGGTGGGCGTGGAACAATTTCAGAGGAGCACCCGATAGTGACGAAAATCACAAACATCCGCCGCGCAGGCAATGAGCATCAAGTGCTGACCATTGAAGGAGGCCACGGCTCTTATCGTCGTGAACCTTGCCCCGATTGCCCATGGCGCGTAGATGCAACCGGGGTATTCCCAGCCGAGGCATTCCGGCATTCGGCAGGCACGGCATACGATATGGCCCAGCACGTGTTCGGGTGCCACCAGTCCGGGGCAAATAAGCCCGCGACCTGTGCCGGTTTCCTTCTGCGCGGCGCAGACCACAACCTCTCCGTACGGATGAGGCGCATGCGCGGAGACATCAAGGATGATGTCTCCGATGGCGGGCACCCGTTGCACGAGGATTACCGGGCAATGGCAATAGCGAACGGGGTTGACCCCGATGATGGCGTATTGCAACCATGTCGATAAATAGCTTGTATCCGACGGAGGTCTCGTGCCTGAAATAACCCCCCTGCCAGATCTCGCCCCAAGCAACTTGCTTGCGTCTGCGGGCACGGGCGCCGATGCCCTTGGCGCCCAGACTGACGCCCAGGCGGTTGCCGTGTGGCTTCGGGCGAAAGCGGGTCGGACGGTCAACACCTTCGACGCCTACCGGCGCGAAGCGATCAGGCTGCTGCTTTGGCTGGATGAAAACGGGCTTTCCTTGAAGGAAATGAAGGTGGACCATGTTCACCTCTTTTTCAAGCACCTGGCCGCGCCGCCGCCGCACTGGCTCCGTCCACGCAAGCCGCCGCGTGACCAGGTGCTTGCGCCGACGCAATTGCTGGTTGGCCCGATGTCTGCTTCGTCGGTGGACCAGGCCCGGACAATCCTCGGAGGGATGTGCTCCTACCTGCAGGACGCCGGGTATGTGCAGTACAACGTCTTCAAGCTGTCGCTCAAGCCTGCTGTCGTCACTTCTGAGCACCAGGAGCGTGCCCTGCATCTGGATAGTTGGTTCTGGCTCTGGTCCTGGGTCTGCGCCCTGCCCACCGGCAACGCGCGCGCTACGGCGGCTGCCGTGCGCGCCAGGTGGCTATTCGCCCTGCTCTATCACTCCGGCATGCGCCGCGAGGAAGCGGCTCATGGCGTGATGGGTGATTTCGTGCGAACGGACCAGGGCTGGAGCCTGCGCATCATCGGCAAGGGCCACAAAGAGCGCTTGGTGGCCGTGAATTCGATTCTGCTCAAGGAGCTCACCCGTTATCGAAAAAGCTGGGGCCTGGCTGATTTCCCGCACCCTGGGGAAAGCTTCCCTTTGGTCGCGTCGATCAATGCCCGTGCCCGCTCGCTTACGCTTACGCCTCGATCGATCGGATTGCTGATCCGGGATCTGTCGCGGGACGCTGCAGAGGATTGCGATGATGCACAAATTCGGGATCAGATCGACCGGATGACCACGCACTGGATGCGGCACACCAACGCCACGCATCGGCTGGCTGCTGGGGCATCGCTGGAAACCACCCAGGACGAGCTCGGGCATACCGACCCCAGGACCACGAGAATCTATGCCAAGACGATCGACAGCAAGCGTCAGGAAGACGCCCAGAAGCTGGCGAACCTACAGCCGCCCTCCTCTGTCTTACCCTGACCTCGCCAAAGCAGCTTGCTCTTTGGTGAGGCGACAAGCGTAGCGCGTCAGGCAGTTGGGCCTTTATCCGTGCAGCGGACTGCCATGGTAAGCTAAGGGTATGCGGCATCCCATGTGCCGCCGCCCTTTCGCTTAAGCACCCTCCCCGGGTGCTTTTTTTTGTGCTGAGCATTGTGTGGATCATCGGCCAAGCTCCCGTTTTATGAGCATAAAGCGATGACATGGTTACCCCTGAATGCTATGCTTAACATGACCCGTCAAAAAAATGTTTTTGACATCCTTTGGATCATGCAAATGCACAACTTTCAGTCGCCTTTCCCCACCATCCGGCGCCGCGCTTTGTGGCTCCTGTCCGTCCCGGTTTTACTCGCTATCGTGGCATTTGCCGTGGCCGTCGTCCAGATCTCGCAAGAGACGAATCCGGCGGCGATGGCCGGCGCCTGGAAAGCAGCGAGTATGGCATCCTTCATCTACCTCATTTACGCCTTTTTGTACGCACCCAGCTACATCGTCGGCTGGGCCTGGTTCTTTTTTAGCAGCCGATCGCATGTGAGCGACATCAAACAACACCTGGTGCTGATGCCCGTTGTTTCTGCCTGCTTTGCATGGTTCCCGGTGATGCTGGTCTCAACTCTCAGCCTGAATGATCGCCTCCTGGCCTTCGCTGTGCTGGTGCCGGTGATTCTTGTCGCTGGTTGGCTGTGGTCTTTCATCGTGTACCAGGTGGCCACCCGATCCTTGCGCAGCCGTCCCGGCCTGCATGGGGTTGCAAATGCGTGAAAAAATACTGCGCCTGTTGGACGTGGCCGAAACTGCTGAGGCCGGTTCTGTTCTGGGGGTGATGGGTGATGCGAACGACCGAACGGCCCAGGATGTGCCGGTCGCTGCCGAGATGCTTGGCCTGCTTCGACATTTTCTGGGATCTCTAGCATTTGTTGAGGCCCCTTCGGACGGCCCTCTTCCGATGTCGCCTGGGGTCTACGCCCGGGGCGACGGGCAACTCGTGGCGTTGCTACCCATCGGCGCTGACGAGCTCGCGCTGATCGCGTACTGGATCTCGGAGTCTTTGCAAAGCCCTACGGTAAGCGCCCTGCCCGGGCTTCTAGCGCTGCCCTTTGCGATCGAGGAGCATGAGGGCACGGAATGGTTGATCCCGGAGTGGTTTGCGCTTTACTACGTCGATTCATCCGACGAGCATTGCATCCCAGTGCTCACGCTGCGCTCTGTCCTGGAGGATGGGCGCTTTGGCGACTGGGTGACCGTCGCGCTCGCCCGCGCTGATTTTTTTGGCTTGCCAACGCAAGCAGCAGCGCAAGCGGCAAGCCGGGTGATCCCAAGAAAATCCATATCCGCATAGTACACACATTTACAACGCAATCCATACTCATTACAATCTCAAAAACAGCATGAACAAGGAGCAGCCGAGATGACTATCACCAATGGCATCCCTGCAGGCGGCGGGAATCGCAGCAATACGGCCTACATCGGCTCTTATCAGGAATCACTCGCCAACCAGGCAGGCAATGCCCTCCGGCTGAGGGAGTTGCAAAAACAGGCGGACAGTGACTCTGCCGCGAGCTTTGCCGAGGGACATGATGCTGGCTATGCCGAGGGCTGGAATCAAGCCATCGCCGTCGGCAACGAGCGGATCTTGCAGCAAGCTGCATTCACCCGTCAGCACGTCGAAGACAAAAAACGGCTTGAAGCTGAGCTCGCAAAACAGGCCGAAATCATTGACGCCCTGGAAGCTCGGATGACCGCGCTCGAAGACGAAAATCAGCGGTTGCGTGCTGAGAACGGAATGCTGAGGAAGGCCGATAGCAGCTTGCGCGAATTGGTCCAATCCCTCCGAGTGGCTAACGAAAATTTGCGCCAGCAAGTGATTGAGCTCGACGCAAAGTACAAGGAACGCACGCAGCAGTATGCCGACCAAATCTGGCAGTACAACCGCGCGATGGTGTTCGTCTCCACCGTTGGCGGTGTCCTGGAAGAGCTGACGCGCGACAACACCCCCCAAGCGCAGCATGCCCGGGAGCTCTTTGCGACTCGCTATGCCAAGGAAGTGGACAAAAGCCTAAAGGCGGGTTCCATCAAAATGGCCCCGGATATTGATCCGGCGTTTGGGAAGTTTTTGCCCAAGACGCGGCAATTCATTTCGGATTTGCTTTCGATGGCACAAGCAGACAAGGATGATGCTCCGTCTGCCGATATGTAGCCAATTGCTTGCGTAAGCCTCTCGCTTAATTATCACACGGGTGCAAAACCATGCTCGAAGCAATCCAGTATTTCCAAATTACAGAGGCTGAATTGAAGCTCATCCTCTGGGTGGCCATACCCACATTTTTCTTTGGCGTTGGAAGAGTTCTCTCTTTATTGCTTGCGCGCTGAGACCGCTGACTTCATACAGTAGACGCCATCGCCCCAGGGAAACTTTCGTTGGCCTGCAGGCAATTGATCAGTTCCGGGCGTCCGTGGAGAAAACCTTGTTGCCAATGCAGGCCCATGGCGGTGAACTTTTCGCTGTCATGCTGCCGCTCAACACGCTCAACGATGGGCAAGATCCCGCTATTCCCGCAGTAGCGGATGGATGCTTGAGTGTCCTTCTCCAAAACATGATCAGCCTCAAATTTGCAGTAATCCCAGTCATAGCGCACCAGGCGAGATCGTGATGACTGATCACGACCAAAGTCGTCCAGGGCGAGCTTCACGCCAAGGCGCTTTAACTGCGGCCACGCATCCTGCAGCCGGTTATCATCGACGCCCTCGGTGATCTCCACCACGACAGAAAAACCCGCACAAGACACGATTTCCGTGAGGCTTTCGAGCCACGACTCCAGGTGCTGCGGGTCAGACACTGTGCTCTTGCTCAGATTGACGAACAGCCGGGGGGCAATGTTGGCGATTGCTCCAGCCTGTTTACGGATGATCGACAGCATCTTGGCGTCTACCGCGCGCCAGTTGGGGTCAAATCCGACATTTGATGGGCTCACAATCGCTCCATCAATGCTCCACCTGGCCAAGGCCTCATACGCCAACACTTCTGCCGTCTGACCATACACGATCGGTTGTAAAGCCGGGATCAACATCATCCGTTTCCCCTATTTTCTAAACGAGTCGCTAGGCATCACGATGGAGTGACGCCTTGATCGTTGACGCTCACGGGGGAATTGAGTCTACGACCTCCGCGCGTACCTCCTCCGGGGGTTCCTGCCCCCCCTCCTGGCTGTTGATACCTTCCAGCTGGATTCATGCCGTTGCGAATTCGGCCTCTTGCATCTCCATCAGAAGTGATGTGATCCAGCGCGCCACGGTGCCCTCCTCGTGTTTCAGGGATCGCGCCGCTGGCGCCCAGGTCACTGATCCCGGCGCTGATCACGCGCAGCACCTCGTCAGGCAAAACCTGAGGCAAGCCGTAGGTCATCCAGAGCACAGGCATCAGAGTCATGCCAAAAACGATCAGCCACCAGAAAAAGGTGACGATCGAAGCAATCGAACCTATCACCCCCGTGGACATCGCGACGAACTTATGCATCCCAAAAAAAGCTTTGGCGATGTACGTGATGATGGGGTCTGAGATCAGCATGGCGGCAAAGAGTCCGAGGACGGCCAAAGCAGGCCGTACGAACAGGGCGAGCATCATCAGGTAGCCTTGCGTCTGGGAGCCGATAAAGGTCCGGTCTGGGGTCATATGCATGATGCACCAAAGCGGCAAGGCGATGACAGACTGCAAGACGGCCAGAATCCACCCAACCACTACGACCATGAAGACGGTATAGGGGAACGAAGGGATCACGACCCCGAAATAGAACGCCAGGATTTGCAGGTACTTGGAGAGCGTCGCCAGCCACTGCACGGGGACTGACATCAGCCAGTCCCAGATGGGTGTGGCCACTTTGTCCACATCAGCACCAGTGCCCATCACTTTTCCCGCGCTGATAACGCCCGCTGCGATGCGTGCGCCTGTCGCAGTCGTTTTCAAGGCCACGTCCGTTGCCTGGACGGCCGCATATTGCACGGCGAGATAGTCACCGATGCACTTCATCCGGTTGATTGATCCTCCAATTTCCCCGGCGGATCCGCAAAATGGCGTTTTCCCGTCGGTGCCTGCGCCCGTGACCGCTGATACAACCGTCTCCATCAGGGCGCTGGTCCAGCGTGCTACCACCGTCGTCATGCTCTGCTCAAGAGAGGCAATGTTGATGGAGTCATCAAAATCTTTAGGCACGAGCTGTTGCATGCCCGCTGCCGTCAGATTTTGCTTTACTTCGTCGGTCATCTTATCGGCAGCTTTAGCCTGCACGATCGACGGGATCGCCGTCACGCTGCTGACAAAACTCACAGACTGTTCGCTGCGAGGCAGGCCTGTCGTGGTGGGGTCTGATACCGATCCGATCGGCTCCGAAAAAATATCCGACAGAAGCCCCCGCGTCATACCTACCCGCTGAAACCAGCCTCCCGCCGAGGCCCAGCCTCCTTTCACCAGCGTGTCATTGACAAATTTCTCCATCCCCTTATCCATGGCCGAGGATTGGCTGGCAAGGCTGGAGGCAAGCTTGGATGCGATCTGGTCTTCGTGCTTTTTGACGATCTCATTGAATTTTGCGGAATCAACGCTGTCCCAGCCCTGGGTGTCGATTGAGACCGGCCAAGTGTCCACCCAGGATTTGATGTCGGTCATCATTTCCTGGGCGGAGTCGTATTTTTGGCGCTGCACGGTAGCCCTGAGGGTCGCAAGCGCCTTTTCTGTCTCATCGGCACTGGACGTTGCGGCGCTGTACAGAGAGAGCTTTACAACCCCGCAAATGGGCGCGCCTCCGGCCAGGTTCGTTTGCGCGTTGGTGTCGCTGATGCTGTAGGTGTACTCGATGCGGTTGCCGATTGTCCTGCCAGTGCCCCCATGCATCGCCACCGATGGAGTTGCTCCAGAGGCCATTTTGTATATGCCGTTGGCCGCACGGGCGCAGTACATGGCACCCATGTACTGCTTGGCAAATTCCCGCAGCCCGTAATAAGCGCCCGGGCTTGCGGCATGGCTCACGATTCCGGCTGGACTTAGCACGCCCATCACCATCCCCGCCTTGTAGGTCAGGTTGGCAAAGCCGACTCCCCACAAGGCAAGCGACAGAACGATGAGCTGGATGACGGAAAAGCCACTTTTCGTGGTCAGTAACACGCCGCCACCCGACACGACACGCATCAGAGTGTTGGGCGTGGACCAGCTTTTGCCCATCACCTCGCCGTCGTTTGTCGTGTTCATCACGCTGCCGAAAACAACTGCAGTCACGATGAAGCCAGCCACAGCCATGATGCCTGAGGCATATACGCTGAACATGGTCGCAAGGACATTGGCCGAATTCTCGACCTTGGACGTGTCCCCACCAAGCAATCCTGTGATCACCGGCCCAAAGACCTGAGTCAGGATGTCGATGGATGTTTCATCGGTGCAGGCCGCATCGCTGCACGGGGCGAATGGCATGCCCATGAGTTTCCCTTTCCTTTGGTGAAGGGTACATATAGAATATACGTTATATTAGCCTATAAACACACGGAAATTCAAAATGCTCTCATTTAATGATTTTGAGTTAGGCGCACAATGGGTACACGAAAGAATCAATCCTGCTATGGCCTCATTGGTTCGAGAAAGCGATGTACGCCAAGCCTTGTCAGCGCTCAACACGATCATGGCCGATGCTTCGTCCACCTTCCTGATCCCGGATTTATTCCCTGGCGCAGCCCTTGATTTTTTCCACGTTCAAGGGCTGCGCGATCCCGCTGTCTTGACTACCGCAGACCAGCGCCTGGGCGCGGGCCTGGTCCAGGATGGGCTGTCAGCCAATGCACTCAGTGCGATTGGCGCGGCCTTGCAGCAGGAGATGGATTCCACGGGCAATGACATGATGCGATTCCCGCTGGAAGGCTCGGAAGTCATCGTGGCTCGTTCTTCAGTGCGCGCTTTGATCCTGCAGGCGACAGGCATCACCCTTTTGACCAAATAGGGGGGCAACCATGGCCGAGAAAACACCACGATTGCAGCGCGCCCAGGATTTTCTAATTGAACAGGTGCGTTTGGGGCCGGTCGTAAAAAGGATCGGACTGTTGCTGCATGCGCGCCTGGAGGCAGGTGCCGATGCTGCCTTGGACAATGCCCACTGGCTTCAAGGCGCGGTTCGCCAAGTGGGCGCTCGCACCTATCAAGCCTTTCGTTCACACCTGGCGGATTTCTCGGACGACACCCAGCGCATCACTATGGAGTTCTTCTTTGCCCAGTCCAACCGCCTGACGGGGCAAGAACAGGTGGCTTTGTTTCTTGAGGGCGCCGAGTCAGCCTCGGTTGCCTACGCGGCAGCTCGTCAGCGCCAGGTGCCCGCTGAGTTGCAAGCAGCTTTAATCGAGCATGCCCAATGGTGCCCGGATGCCATGCGTGCGCTGGCTGAAAACTTGGGCACAATCCCGAAAACCCTGGCCCCTCTGGCGGCACACCCTAGCCGGGAGGTTCGGATGGCTGTAGCAGCCCATATCGGCCCCCGGATGAGGGTTCTGGAGCCGGAAAACATCCAAGCTGACAAGCAAGTTGTCTTTGATACGCTGGTCGATCGATATGAAGATAGCTTCGCACCCTATATAATTCCAGTTTGTAGGGATCCCGAGCAGCTCCAAAAAATGTTCGAGCGTAGCACGATGACGCCGGAGAATGCTCACTTATTCACAGATAACCCTTATGCCAGCAATGACATTTTGCTATCCGTCGTTGAATCAAACGCAATAGGCCTACTGCCTGGCGGACGCGGTGTGAAAGAACGAGCACGCGCGCTTGTCAGCAACAGGCTGGGGGACTCAGGGCCAACACCATAGAGAAAGAGACCATGCAGCTATCTATCCGCGAAGCCAGCCGTTTTGTGATCGGAGCCACTTTGCTCCGGGCGCAGGCCATGCAGCATGCCGACCAAGCCCAGATGCTGACTTTCGATAACGTGGCTGCAGCTGTCTTGCAGGCAACGCCCGAAGGCGCACAACTGCGCCGTACCGTGGATGCGATGGCTGACAGCCAGGCGGAATGGTTCCGATCGAACCCTCCACACGTCATGAGCTCTGATCGAGTGATGCAAAGTCGCGCAGCTGAAGTTGATGCGCTGCGCGTCGTCGGCGGCGCGGCCATCTCGACCGTGCTGCATGGCCCGCGTGCCGTCAACCACGACAGCGCTGCCAGTGAGCATCTTACGGCCGTGTACACCGATGCTTACACGGCAATCGACGCGGCCCCTGGGTCCACCAACGACCGGCGAACTCTGATGGCTGGCCTGCGGGATCAGACGCAGGACTTGAGCACAGATCCAGCTGCAATTCGCAATCTGCTGACCGCTGCGGAAAAGCGCTGCTTGGCACGCCAGGCAGATGCGGTCTTATCACGCTACGCCAAGCCCTTGGATCGCAGCGACGACTTCGATATGTAGGAGAAATAACATGGCCACTGCCCAAGAATTCAAGAGCGTAGGGATTTCCATCTTCCCTTCGCAGGATCGTGAAATCATCCTTGGCAAACAGCCCGTTCTGGCCGAATACGGCGCCGGTGTTCGTGAAGCCATCCGTAAGCTTCCTCCCGAGGTTTCCAAGGGCCTGCTGGCTGAGTATGGAGCGCCCTCGGCGGGCCTGATCGCTTCGCTGGAGGAGTCGATCATCTCCCGAGAGTTCGCCATTGACAACGCGGCCAAGGGCGTCAATCTCGATCAGGAGTGGGCACAAGGCGGCGGGCTCAATCGCCGCATGAATGAAGTTGGCCTCTCCGAAAATGATGAGTGGAATGAGTCCCCGGCTCCATGAATAGGCAGGCAAAGAAAAAGCGCGGTACACCGCGCTTTTTCTTTGGGTCGCCAGTCACTACTCATCACATGAGAGCCACTCCGCCCGGTCGTCATCGGTCCCGTGGTCGCTCTCATGACAGTAATCCGGTGGCCGCGACTGATCCGATGGTTCAATCCAGCTCGGCGCGCCACAATACTTGCACATGAACGGCGCCTGATCCATAGGACGCTCCGTGCCAGTCGGGTTTTTCTGATGCATGACAGACTCTCTCTGCTACGGGGTTATCCACATTTTCTGTGGGTTAGTCAGGGGGGCTATGCCCTCTTCCCGCTGTCTCCCACGGAAATAGCTGGGCTGGTCAAAGATAAGCCAAAGGCGCTGACGCCATTGGCCACCGGCCCTTTAGAAGAACCTGGACATATCCTGGGCCTTCATACGGGCCTTTGCAGCCTCCAAAAGCCCGTGGGTGATGTCACCCTGCTGGACTGGGAATCCAAGCCCGTGTGCGCGCCCTACGGCGGCCACAGCACCATTCTCAACTTCGATCTGAACCGGCTGCACAAAACGGCCTTGCTGAAGCTGTAGCCGCTTCTCTGCGCTGGAGATCTGGATGCCCAGGGCCAGCGGCTGGAAGTTGACCTCCATCAGCGAGACCCCAGACACACACAGGTATAGCCGATCGGAAACGTAGGCACTGTCAAACGGCATGTCGGCCATCCAGGCCGACTCGAACCGCTGGGTGCCCAGCAGAATCGTGCTCCCTTCCATGGCGAACGCAAAGCGGCCGCTTTGGACGGCAGACAACACCTTCACCTGCTGATGCCTGGGGTGCGTTGTTATTTCATCGCGCGAGAAATTCGCACTCCAGCGCAGGAAAGCCGCATAGGCTGCCAGCTGCCGTGCGCCCTTGGCAATCCGCTTCTGGTCTTCCGGGCTGATCTGTGGCCCTTCATCGTCTTTTTGCTTGCCCATCTCTTGTTCCTCTGGACGCTACTCGGCGCCGTCTTTCTTCGTCTGATCGACCAGCGCAGTAAACACGTGTTCGGGGCTGCGGCCTAGGCGCGACGAGTAATCGATCAGGCCAAAGAAATCATCCAGGATCTTGTTCAGCGTTTTCTGGGGCGTGTACCCGTACACTGCCGCCTGCTCCACAACACGCTGATGGATTTTCGCTTTCAGCGTGTATTTGTTCGCCGGATCCTTCTTGTTGCTGCGCAAAGTGTAGAGGCCTGCGCGCCTGGCCATGGCCATGACGCGCTCGTAGTCGGTGTGCGAGAGGTCAAATCGTGCCCGCACATCGATCTTGCGACAAGGCGTATTGTTCTTCTCGCAAGTGTGGATCCACTCCACAACATCAAGCATGATGATCGCGAGCGTATTGAGTCGAGCGAGGTGATTGAACCCGCTGTCGATCTGCCCGCGCTCGATCGAGCCGCGCTCCTGATCAGGCCGCGCAAGCGCCGACGCCAAACCCTTGAGCACCACTTCCTTGGACAAGTCCAGAGGGTTGCGGTGTTTTTTCGTTTCCTTGAAGTCAGGCGACTGCCCGCGCAGGTAATGCACACTGCCCTGCTTTGCAACCTCGCCCTTCAAAAAGGAGCACACGATCACGAAGGTGTCTTCGGTACACAGCGCTCGTTGGCTGTCTTGCTCCAGGCGCTGGAGTTGCTCACGCAACTTGGCGTCTTTCGCAGCGATCGACCAAAATGCCGTGCCTTG
Organism: Thauera sp.; assembly: GCA_034675825.1. Taxonomy (GTDB): domain Bacteria; phylum Pseudomonadota; class Gammaproteobacteria; order Burkholderiales; family Rhodocyclaceae; genus Thauera. The sequence continues at coordinate 100,371 of JAUCCW010000006.1, forward strand.
GGCCTCAACCTCACGCACGATTTGCCGAGTGCGTTCGGCTGCATCCGAGCCCTGCAGCCCTTCGGTCCGAACGGCATCTGCGGCCATCCCCTCGGAGAGGAAAGCCGCACGCTGCATTTGCTGCACCATGTTGAAGTAGCTTTTGACCGGCAGCACCTTGTCGCTCAACAGAATCAGGCTGCGAAGCAGTATGGCAGTATTGGCCAGGACTCCAGGGGAGGGAATCAGCAGGCTACGAAAGCCCTGCGCAAACCGCTGTATGTCATGGGCAAGCGCCACTTCATCGGTCATCGAATCGTCATGATGCATAGTCGCTCCGTGGCGCAAGAGAGGCTGGGATGAAATGCTCTTCAAGCGTTTTCTGGGTTGCAAGGGGATCGTTATTGATCAGCGTATGGATTGTGGCCAGCGTTGGCTGGATCTGTTCCTCAACTTTCCACCGGGCGAGCGGCTCCCCGGTGGTTTGCCGCATCTGCGAGAGCAGGTGACGAGGCAAGGCCTCCCGCCACTGCTGGCGCTCGGCGGCCGAAACCAAGCCGAAATCCCCGTTTAAAGAAGGTGCATTCATGGACATCACTGTTGAGGGGCCAGGCACCCGAGGTCACCCCCGCGACCAGGATCAAGGCCCATCTGCCGCAGAGTTTCCTTGGTCAGCTCCACTTGTGCCATGATCGACGCGGGATCTTGCGTCATGTTTTGAGCAACAGCGGCTTGGATGGGATCCACTCGTCCGTCAGCCCAGGCGACAAGTCCGGCGCTCACAGCGCCCAGCAACAGCAAGGGCACAGTGACGACTGCGAATGTCTTGCCGAAAGAGCGCTTGGACGCAGGGTAGCCGACCCCAGGGTAGCCGGGTGTGGCAGGCGCTGTCATGCTCACCACGGAAGAGCCCGCAGCCAAGCGCTCATCTTGAAGATAGGCCACCAACGCGGCTTGAAATGCCGCCGCAATGGCCTGGCGCGCCTCGGGGGCATCGGACACGACATACCCCAGCTCATGGCGGTCCTGCCCACTATCTTTGGTCACCAACAAGTAAATTGTCGCAACACCCTTCTGGATGCCGCCCGTTTCCAGCTGGGGGTTGACCTCATTGGATGCGCCCGAAGGCACATCACAAATTTCCCAAGAGAGTTGCCGCATCGACTCTTTACGGATAAAGACGATTCGCGAAGCATGCGCGCCCAGCCCGGCTTGGTCGAACATCACGGCGACTTGATCACCAGTCCGGGTGATCTGAATGAAGGGCATCAAAGACCCGGTTGCGCGAGTTTTTTTCATCTTAGAGCTTCCCAAAAATATCCTGCACCACAGCCTCTTCAGAGAGGCCTGTCATCATCTTGGGCTTCCCCGTCCGATGATCAATGTAGAAGGCAACAGGGACCCCCGCAGGCCCCTCCCCGTTTTGCTCAAACGCGGCAAACATGAACGCCAGGTTCAGTTGGAGCGCTTGCTCGATTTCAGGCGTGGGCGCGGTCTTCGTCATCTGGCGATGACTGAGCATGCGATCAAGTGCGCCCGGGTCTTTTTCCTGCAGGAGCGTTGCAGCCAGAGGGATTCCATTGGCCGGGTCGCCCAGCGCCGCCGTCGGAATCCATTTGATGGTGTGTCCCTTCGCCGCGTAAGGACGGGTGTTTTTGTATGCCTGCTGGCAGTACGGGCAGCGCGGGTCGATAATGACGTAAACGGTATCACCAATACCCCCGTTGCCCTCTTTGATTCCCTGGAGACTGTCCACTGTGCGCATGGCGCCGGGAACCTCCCCGGTATAGGTTCCATCCATTGCCGCCACATGTTCGCGGGCATCTTGCAGGCCTGAGTCGCTACCCATGACCGTATCAGCCTGCGGCATGGGTTGAGGATTTTGGGGAGACGCCGAAATGTCGGAACCCGTAGCCGGATCCCAGATCACACCGGCCATGACAGCCATCTTCTGACCAGGTGGGGTCGTGTACAAAATAACCTGCTGACCGCCCTTCTCCACTGTCCACGCAGTGAGCCCGCCGACGGGCATAGACCGTTTCCCGGTGATTGTTCCGTACTTGGATACAGCTGCTTCGGCAGACAACTCAGTCGCAATACCTTGCGAAAGCGGCAAAACTGCCAAACTCAATCCAAGCAATAAATTCCGGACGCTCATGATTCTGCACTCTCATCAGAAACAAATAATGATCTGATTCTAACAAAACATCATGATGTCCGCATCAAAATACTGAATTTGCTACCTAGAAACTGCTTCGTAGGCGTCTTTATCAGCCTTGACGTACTTGAATGCGCGCATTGCCGCATCAAGGCCTGTCACCGCCTTGTCGATCTGGGGCTCCACGATCGCGTATCCGGCCTTGGATTCGTAAAGATAGTGACAGTAGACAGCGCTGCCGCCTTCACCAAAAGCTACTTGCCGCCCTATGCTTGAGCGCAGATACCAAAGCTCCCTATCGTAGAAACGCATCCAGCGCACATCAGCCGGGGGGAAAACTCCCAGCGCACCAGCCTGGATGTAGCAGGCGTACAGAATCGTGCGGCGAAATGCGTGCTTGGAAAAAATCTCCATAACGACAGGGTGCCGCACATAACGAGCAATGATTTTCTTTGGGTACGAAAGATCAAAATCCGGACGCAGCCAAGCATATTCATCCTCCGGGGCCTCTTGCTCCTGCCCCCTCTTCTTCCCCCCTGACTGCGCCGCATCATCGACTGGCTCGCTGTAGTGGTCCCAGCACCATTTGATCAGCCCATCGCTATCGGCCAGCGCCAGCTCAAATGTCTTGTCATCCATTTCCGGGTCGGTAGCGGCTACACGAGGCAACACAATGGCCAGCAGCAGTGTCTCACCCGGTGACAAGTCAGCAGAACGCGTCCAGTGGCGTCCGAGTTGCCGCAGCATCACTCTGGTCGTGGCGTCTCTGTCCAATACGGGAACGTATTGCCCATCAGCGGCTGTTTGCCAGCCACTGATCAGCCGATGCTCATAGACAAATTGTCGTGACGTGAGGCTCATGCCAAAAATCGGATCATCCAGCGGCTTGGAGACGAGATCCAGGCGCGAGAAAAGCTTCAGGTGCGGGTAAAGCTCCGCATTTTCCTTGGCAAAACTCTGGAGCGAATGATTCTTGGAATACTTGATGGTCGGATGCTCTCGATCGACTTTCCGAAACATCGAAAACAACCAAAAGGCGAGCGGGACGAGCAACAGAATGTTGAAGACCATGGATGAATTGCTGATCTCACCCCATTGAACCGAGGAGAAATCTCGCGTACACAGCAACACGCCCCGGTCTGGGGCGCACATCCGCTGCACCCACTGATACACGCCATTAAGCCCTGGCAAATCCACGAATGCACCAACCAGGTTCAAAAGCCACAGCTGCACGTAACGGACGTAGACGTACACCATGCTGATTTCTTCATGGGCGAAATACCAGATAATCCACGCCGCGATGAGCACTGCAACGAGGATCCCTGCCAACGCAGCCGGATCCCCGAACTGGAAAGTGCGGTCAGTACCGCCTTGAGACTTATTCCTAGCCATTGTTATCTCCAGCCTGTAACGCACTCAGGCACACAAGCAACTTGTGCCCGCGTGCCTGAGTGCGTTACTACTTGCTTTCTTCGTCGCTGGAGCTGCCAGCGACACCCCTGAACCTGCTCCAGTCACGCCGCGCGGGCGGCTGCGATGCCGCCTCTTGCACTGGAGCAGGCGGCTGCACGGCAGCGGGCGGTCGTTCGTCCACATGTTGGCTTACAGCCGCCACCGCCGCCGGGGTTGGCGCAGAGGCTGGAATACGCGTAGCAGCGGCCTTTAATTCGGCCCGCGCATCCAGAAAGAGCTTCCCAATCCGATAGCTGTACTCTCCAGATCGGAATTCCGATGCCAGGGCATTGAGGATCTCATCTTCGGTGGCCTGCTCGGGGCACGCATCAACCCCGGCGCTTAAGGCGACGAGGCCACGCCGCAGACACTCCCGCAGCAATTTCGTCTTACCACCGTAGATGCCTTTCAGGGCCTCCAACTCGGCCAACAATGCGGCCTCAGCCGCAATGTTGGGACGCAAGAGCAACTCAAAACGCTCCGTTTTTGGTTGGTTCATCCCTCCCCCCCTTCCGTGGCCCCATGTCCGTGCGCCGACGGATGGCTGGGCAGCCTCTCTTTGCACAGATCGCTGTACCCGATCAGAACCAGGGCGCGGAGAAACGCGGACCGCTCCCCCTTGGCGGGGACAGCCTTGAGCAGCCCGATTGCATCATTCTCCGCAGGAAAAAGCGGATCAAGCATCACGCTGTTTCGCAGCGGCTTGGACGACATATCAATCCTCCTCGCCGAACACGTACTTTGCAATTTTGAACATGCCCCGGGCGTTCGCGAACTCGGGGTTTTCGACAAAGCGACTATGCGAGAAATACTTCTCCAGTTGCTCACGCATGACGATCGTGCCGCCGCCGACGAACAGCACGGAATCCAGATCTTTCCCCGCGCCGATCTTGGTGCGCACTCCCGCCATGATCTGCTCGGCCAGGCGTTCTTTTTCCACGCGCACAACGTCGCTGACATCTTCCGTCTTGCCTGCAATTTTGACGAACCCAGTGCGAATGGCAGCTTCTACCAGGCGCGGCGGGACGTTATCGAGCTCGAATTTGGACTGCAGGATAGATCCGATCGTGGTGTAGAGCATCAGGACTCCAACATCGTTCGATCCGGAGCGATCCGTATCGACCTGATTCCCACCGGGAAATATGACTGCACAATCCGTGGTCTTCCCGCCAATGTCCACGACCCCGATCATGGACTCGCCCATGGCGTCAGCCGACGCGGAAGGCGAGCCGTCCATCTCAATCAGCTGATCGAAATAGGCCGCGATGGCTTCCGTGGCCACGATATTGTGGGCGATGCGCGCCATCGGATGAGTGCCGCACGTCACCCCCTTGCGCAGATTGGCTTGTTTGGAGCTGATGAGGGCATCATTGCGCCGCCCGTCGGCCAGGTAGTAGTAGGAAACGGGCAAGCCGGTGGCGATCGATACATCTTTCCCGCCAAGCCCCGCGTGGCGCAAGGCATGATGCACGAGCACACGATTGAGCGGGCTGTTGGGGTAACCCATAAAACGGGTGTCGTCAGCGGACTGCAGGTGCTCATGCACCGTAAAGTCGTTGCCTTCCTCGGTCTTATAAAGACCCGCCTCGTCACCCTGCCAAGCAGTAGAAATGAGGTGCCGTCCGGCCTTCCCCCGAGACGGGACGGCAAGCGTCGTTCCGTCTTCCAGAACGACCTTAATGGCGTAATGCCCGTCGTCCACACCCACAAAAATCTTCTTGCCCATGTGTATCCCTTTCGCGGTAGTTTTATCGTTGACGGATGAAATCTTTGAACCAGTTGTTGGTTGCTTTTTCACGACCGCTGATCATTGAGAGCAACGCTCGTACGGCTGAAGATAGTGTCATCTTGGCAAAAAACCGTACAAATGCCAGCACACCAAGCATCAGAACCGCAATGCCCAGCAAGGTCCAGCTTTGGTAGAAAATCAGCACAAAACAAGGAATGGCTGCACTCCAATTCACTACAAAAAACAGCACTTCCCGGGCCAAATTCGACCAATGGTAGCGACCACTGTTCATGATTTCTCCAAATCACACTGCACACACGGTAAGATCATTAAAAACACAATCTAAACACACCGTGCATACACAATCATACATCTTAGACACCCATTGTGCAACACATACTTTACGCTTTTATCACGCAAAGGCCACACACTTTCGTACCAATTCAATCACCATGCGTCTTCGACCCACGACGAACTTCGATCGCAGTCTCTTCCGTAATCAGGCCCGCCGCGAGGAGGCGTTCAGCCTCCTTTTCAAAGCTCCAGCCACGGTCTTGCATAATCGATCGGATGGCGCTGGTGACCCGACCCATATCGGTCAGCTCCAGCAACTCATCGCGAATTTCATCATCGAATTCCAGCCACTCACGCGCTGCTACCCGGCGCCCATTTGTGCTGGGCACCAGGGTCTGCGCCATGACAAGGCGCACGCTATCCACGATGTCAAAAATAGCGGTCGCCCGTTCCTCTTGGGGGAAGCGTGAAATCAGGCGACGGATCACCGCCGCCACGTCGTTGGCGTGTACGGTTCCCCAGACCGGATGCCCAGTCTGGGACGCCTCCACGGCCGCGCGGATTGACTCCTCATCCCGCAACTCGCCGTACATGATGCCCCCCGGCTTTCGGCGCATTGCCTCTCGGTTCGCGTCTTGAAAGCTGGAAAAGTGTGTTGGTATCTGGGACTGAACGATAATAGAGTGGGAGCTTCTAACGGATGAAAAATCAAATTCCAAGGGCTCCTCATGGGTGATAAAGTTGCCCTTGATCGGAGTGTCGTTTTCCAAGGCATAGCGAATGATCGAGGCGAATGTAGTGGTCTTGCCCGAGCCCGTTCGCCCCGCCACATATACGATGCCGTCACGAGGGCACGCTTTACGCACCATCTCCTCGGTAAGCCCCAAGGCCGTGTAAAGAGGCGGATCGCGGGGGATAGACCGCATCACGATCTGGCAGGATGTTTGCCCGTGAAAATCGATCGCAGACGCATTGACGCGATACCTGTACCGCACCCGCTCGCCGCGCTCATCGCGCTGTTTCGGATCAAATACCTCATAGCGCCCGTTGACGGCTTTGCCCGCGACAATATCGGTCCAGGCCGTATCCCGACCTGCCACCCAAACCAAAATTTCGCGAACCTCGTTCTCATCAAGCGCTCGATGAGTCACTGCACACATCCGGCCATGGACTTCGACGCAAACGGGCTCGCCTGGCTGGATCATGAGATCGCTGGCATCATGAGCCAACGTCTCCAACATGAGCCCTTTGAGTTGATCTGCTGATTGGAACCGGAATGGGTCGTCGTACGCCGTACGCCTCTCCAGCATTGGTTTTTCGCCAAAGACGATTGGCTCCGCCATGTTATTGAGACCGTCCATCAGCTGCCTCCCCTGCGTCAACGCCCTGCCCCGTCACGGGGAAGCTTTGCACCACCGCACCCGAGGGCGCCGCTGCAACTGCGGCAGGCTGCGGGGCTGAAGAAGTAATCCACGGCTTGGCATGCACGCCCTGCCCTGATGTGGGCGCTGCCCCCGTCCATTTCTTCATGTCCCCGTCAAATTCCGAGAGAGTCGTGATTCGCAGCAAGGTCTCATCGACGGTCATAGTCGCCCCGTCGTTGGTAACCGGAATCGACTCGCTGGCGATCACTGGCATGGTGATCTTGCCCTGCAGCACGAATCGATGAAACCGCAACATGCCGGTGAAATCTCGATTGAGCAGATCCAGCGAATGCTCAAGCATCACATTGGCTTGGTCCACACCTTGCTGCCAGCCGTCGGCGACCCCCTGCTTCCACAGATTTTTTTCTGCGGATGTCGTCGGCTTGATCATGTCGTACCCGGGCGACGGGCGGGCGCCCGTTGGAAACGAGAGGTACGCTCGCCAGGATGGGGCCACAGAGGAAAAGCGCGCTTGAGTCTCGATCTTGTAGTAAGCGCCAGACAGGCGCAACGCGTAGTCACCGTCCTGGTTGTACAGGTCGGTAGCTTCGATGATGACCGGAGGCACCACCCGGCTCTGTATCATGAGGCCACCAAAGTCGTAGATAGTGTCCAGTGCTCGCTCGCGGGCCTGGATGTCTTTGCTGATGTTGTTCAGCTGCCAAGCAATACCCGCTTTCACACCGACGCCCAGAGCTGTATCCAGCAAGGCCTGGGATCTTGCGCGTTGCGCGTCGTTTTGCTGGGCCATGAGCTCTGCCGCCACTGCCGAACTGTTCGGGCCAGCCGATTGAACGTAAGCGGGCCTTTCGTGCAGTTGCTGCGCCTGCTCCAAGCTCATCGGGGGCAAATCCATTGCCATAGCAATTCCCCCTACCGGCCCTTGCGGGCGCCTGTCGGCGCTGGAGTCTTGTATGTCAGCCGAATGGTTCGAGAAGGCAGGCTAAGCACCACGTCAGCCTGGCGATCGATCTGCTGGCCGATTGTTCTGAGCACATCAGTCGGGCTTACGTTTTTGACCTTGACGTTGATCGCGCGCAGCTGCGCGCGATGCCCGACTTCGACATACCGATACCCGTACCGATACGCAATCGTCTGCAGCAACTCCTGCGGCATTCCGATGTAGTCCACATCAATCAAGTCCAGTTGCAGCATTTCCTGCTTTCGCTCGACCCGGGCCTGGCCTTCTGCCACCAGGGCAGCGTAGTCGCGCTGCGCATCAGCAGCCACTGCCATCTTGTCGGCCAAGAGCCGATTGGCATAAACCTCGTGGGTCACATCCTGGTCATGTGAGGATGTGGTCGCGCAGCCTGCCAAGAAGACCAGACAAGCCAACAACAGTGGCGCCCGTTTCGCGTGCGCGTGGGTTTGCAATCTCATGCGATCGACTCCATTCAATACTGCTAAACGATGTTTTTCTGACAAATCAGGGGAAACAGCAGGCAAGAGATCGCGATATGCATCCGCCGATCACTCGGGCATGTAAGTCTGCCCTAGAGCCAAAGACACCAACATGATCACACAATTTACGCGCATTGACAACAAATTACCATCCAAGAATATGTTTTTTGACAACCACTTCACACTCAGATCACCCTCACTGAACACACACTATCAGGGCCATGGCAACGCCATTTAATGCTCTATAAACACGGCATTCTACCTCCTTAGCAACATCATTTGATGCAATCCAAGCACCTTACACACGCCATTAATACATCATTTATACACCAAACAGGGCGCAAGTTAACACTCACTAGGCACGCAATCTTCACGCTCTTCATGGGCGCGCCTTCGCGCTGAGCGCACCAAAGAAACATTTTTTTGACACCCCCATGGCGCCACGAGCGCGCAAGATTGATCGCACTTGCCGGAGTGGTCACAAGACAATCACATGTCCCGTTACTTCCCATCCCTTTGTACATACGCAAAATTTAAATTCCATTTCTGCCTACAACGGTAGATGCGATGAAACGCATGTGTCATACTTCAATGAACGCTAAGTAATGCTCCAATTTATGTAGGCTCAACGGCAGGAACAACTGTGTACCGAAAAGAACAACAGGCTTGATTGATGTGGACAAGGCGCAAGATGGGAAGTAACGGGACATGTGACCACCAAGCACCTATTGCGATCACCACAAGCTACTTGCGAACACCGAACACCACAATGAAACCTGATTGTCGGCACACTCCGAACACCATTGCCCCGCAGGGTTTGGGACCTAATGGCGGCACTCTCCGCAACTGGGGCCAGGCGCCCTCACCCGACAAGACGCGAAAAGGAAACTGATGACCGACCATGACACCACCGCCAGAATTGATGGAAGCAAAACCCCCGAAACGCTGATAGCACGGATCAACAGCGAGGAATGGGTTGGGGCCAGCCTGCAAAGCAAGAGCCGCAATGACTACGCCCGCAAGATCCTTGTGCTCGAAAATAAAATTCACGCCGAGGACAAGAACGACCTGCCAGTGACGCCAACACGAATGGCACAACACCTGAGCAACTTGTTCGATCGCAAAGAAATCGCGCAGGCGACTGCGAGATCCCTGAAAGCAGCCGCGTTGTTCTGGCTCGCAGAGCAAGCGCAAGCACTGATCGGGCGAGGGGGCGAGGGCCTGGCTGAATACGAGCAGGCTTACCAAGCGGTGCGCGCACTGGCCACAAATCAGCTGCCCAGGCGGACCGAGCAGACATCAAGCCCAAAGCTGAAGGCATTGCCCAAGGACGTGCTTGATGCACTCCAGCGATATGGGGACACGACACCCGGCGTTGTTTATGTGGGACCACTGCTGGCTTTCTTGAAGGCAAACCTGCTCGTCGGCCTGCGTCCAGAGGAATGGTTCGATGCCTCCATGTTTTCCTATACAGGCCCGGGGGGAGCAGCAGGGCGCGGGAAACCATGCGTGGCGCTGCGCGTCAAGAACAGCAAAAACTCGCACGGCAGGGCTAATGGCGCCTATCGGGAGATTCTGATGCTCGACATCAACACACCCGACTTGGCAACGATCCTGCATTTCCTTGAAATCGTTGATACCCATCGGACGAAAAATCCTGGCGCCACGAAAGAACAATTGGCAGCTACGTTCTTCGGCCCCCTACGCCATTGCATGGCGAATGCACTCACACGCATCGGCTACCGGCCTGGCACGTCCCGTCCGACCCTCTATAGCAGCCGCCACCAAGCCGTAGCCAACGCCAAGGCCAGCGGGCTCTCCGATCGTGAAATTGCAGCGCTCTTTGGGCACATCAGCACATTAACAGCGAAGAGCCATTACGGTAAAAAGTTGAACGGCTGGATGAAAACGTCGTTTAGACCATCCCCAGAATCACTTGCTGCCGTCGTTGGACGCGCCAGAACCACCGATCTGGCAAATCCAGACGAACGCATCCTGAAGGCCGCTGCTGACTGGCTGCGAGATCCAGCCAAAGGGTAGGGCGCTTGCCCGATGAAATACCAACATCCCGTGCAAATCACGGGATCTGCAGGAAAACATTCTCGTGCCGACCCACCGCCCTGTCCGCGCGACAGAGCGGTGGCGAAACAACACTGAGCAGCGATGGAATACAGCGCAACAGGTGCGCCCAACAGCCTCAGCAAAAGCAGTCAAAAAAACATTCCCCAGCATATTTGACCCCTTGTGATGCTCGCGCACTTGCGCCACATTTCAACATCTATTGACACCCATTTAAAACACATTTCCCGATACAAAATGACCATTTCGTCATCCGTTCCCTCTCACATGAACCTCGTTACCACACGCCTTTAGTGACAATGCACACACAATACAAACACACAATACGCGCATAAGAGACTTGTGTAGCCATCATTGGTTTCGACTGCTAACACAAAGTCCACGCACTGCATACGCCCAACCACCAGGGTTAAAAATTAGTGCCGCACCAGAAGTTTGCTATCCATTTATCAAATTCATTACGTTGCACATTTCTAATTTTCCGCTAGAATGTCACTCTAGTAGGAGAAAAGAACCATGCTGCACCGACTCGCAAATAGCTCATGGGGCCGCACAAGACACGAGACTGATGCCCGAGTCTTGAAAATCTACTGCCGTTTCTTGATGCGCCTCTCCCAAGTGGGCGAAGCGCTCAACTACGTGCTGATCATTGTGATGATCGCAGCTGCTGTAAAGCTGCTCGCATTTACCGATTTTGAGAACCTGATCCCCTATGACGGCACCGCCACAACGTGCGTCCTCGACGGGTCTACGTAAGGCATACCGAATGTTCCGCAAAGGCAAAAAGAATTCAGCGACACCTCGCGATCAAGCCGACGAAAAGCAGCTTGAGCAATTTGCAGCCGATCCGTCGGAAGGGGAGTCCGCCTCGGTCCTCAGAGAAGTGTCGCGCTTGCAGCTTGAGAACATGCACCTCAAACGACGCAACCTACGCGTCTGGGGAGCCAATGTCGTACTTGGAATCGGCTGCGTAATCACGCTGGCCGGAGTGCTGTACGCATACCCGAAATATCGCTGGATCCCGACCACGGACAATCGAGCGGTATGCGAAGTCACCCCCGAAAGTGATCCCCGCGTCAGCGTGGCTGATGTCACCAACTTTGCCAAGGATGCGGTGCTGAATTCGTACTCGTACGACTACGTTAACTATCGCAGCAGCATCAACCAGGCCGCAGAACGCTGGTACACCGAAGAAGGCCGTAGGGCCTATATGGAAGGGCTGGAAAACTCCGGGAATCTGCGCCGTGTTATCCGAGGACGGCTGATCCTGCGCTCCATGGCTACGCTGACCCCGCAACTGGAGGAAATCAACCCAGCATCTGGGATCCCCCAGTCATGGACCGTTGTTGTGCCAATTGCAGTCGAATTCTACGAAGGCGGCGTTGAAAAGCCGCTTTCTCGCCAAGAATTCAGGGCCTCGGTCAAGGTCGTCCGCATCACCGCATCGTCTGCGAACCAGAAAGGTATCGCGGTCGATACCGTCGTCCTGATGCCGCCACGGAACTAACGCTATGCCCCAGTTCAAAAAAATTGTCGCGGCGTTAAGTTTGGCATGTGCCAGCACGGCGAATGCTCAAGTCGATGCGCCTCCACCACCACCGCCTATGCCCCCGAATAATCTCAACAATGCTGTCGTCTACCCCAGCAGCGCCGAGATCACCGAGGGCATGATTCGCGACCTGGAGGAGCTACAGCTGTCGCCTGAACAGCTCTCTCGCGTCAAAAAGATTTACCTGGAACGCGAAACGAGCTCAGCGACCCCCTACCAAGCCCCGGCAAATCCCATCACGCGCACTCTGGCTGTGAATCTGGAACCAGGCGTTGCGCCTCCGGTCATCCGGCTGTCACGCGGGCAGCAGTCCTCGATCGTGTTCAGCGATGTCAATGGCAACCCGTGGTTCATTAAGCGAGTATCCCTGAACCGCGACCTCTTCCAAGATGGGCGAGAAGGGGGGCAGGGCGGCAAAGATGAGGAAGCCACCAACGTCCTTTCTCTGGAACCCATTAAACCTGTCGTTTTTGGCAACGTGGCGGTTACGCTCAACGGATTGGCGACACCAGTCATCCTTACTCTCTTGAGCAACCAAGAAGACGTTGACGTGCGTGTGGACGCGAAAGTTCCTGGCAGGAACCCTGACGCAGGGGCCACCGTCAGCGTCACGTCAATGCCTTCTATTGATCAAGACCTGGCCTATTTCATGGATGGCACCCCCCCGGCACAAGCCAAGCGTTTGCGCGTACGAGGGCTGGACAACACGACCGCTTGGTCCTACCGGAACAAGCTTTACCTACGCACCCATGCCACTGCGCAATGGCCCGCATACCAGAACGCGGCTCGCAGCACCTCCGGGGTGTCTATCTACCGATACTCCAACGTGCATGACACCGTAACACTGCTGACTGGTGGCCGCGCCGTCACCGTTTTTATTGAACAAGGGAGCGGGGCGAAATGAGCGAAGAGCACATCCCTACACCAGGATCTGACGATGGCGCGAACACCTCCGGCTATTCCGGTTCCGGCTATCGTCCTGAAGATGAAGGTCCGGAGTTGGAGACTGGCACGGACCAAGCCGCCGAAGAAACACCAGCACGCACTGGGCGGGAACGCCCTGAGCCCAAGCGCAAGAGCGATGAATGGAAGCGCAATTTCAATGCCACTTTCGGCCAGGGCATCGGGCGAATTTCCCTGTTTGCCAGTGTCGTTGTTGTGTTGATCTTGATCTCTGTCGGCGTGCGCCAATTGACCAGCAGCGCAGAGCGCCAGGCGAACGACAATGAGGCCCAAGTCGAAGCGCCGAATGCGCCTGAAGCACCTATTGCCGTGAAGCCGATTTCGCCGCAGGAGGCTGCTCGCCGTAACGACGTTTCTGCTCAAGAAGCTGAACAAGCGAAGGAATCTGGCGAGAGCTATCAGCCAGCTTTCATGCCGAATATTGGAACCAACGACACGGAATTTCCTGAACGCACGGACATTTTTTCCAAAAGCCCCCACTTGACTCCTCCGCAAAACATGCCGATCGATAACTCGGCTGAAAACGAGCGTCGCTTGCTTGAGGAGGCCCGTCAGCGCCAGGAACAAGCGCTGGCCGAGGCACGGAGAACTCGTGACGAATTCGTCACCAAAAAACAAGCTCTGGTCATGGACCAGCTAAACAAAATGCTTCTGGACGACGCCTTGAACAAGCTGGGCAGCTACAGCGTTTCCACCTACGCCACCCCGGTCGTGGCCGAAACCGCCGAAGGCAGCACGTCGGGCAGGGCGGGGCAGGGCGGGGCAGGCCTGGACCAGCAAAGACGTACCCCAATTATTCGTACTGGCAATGTCCTCTATGCTGAAACGTCGTCGGAGATCAACACCGACGATGGCAATGACGCCATGGCCGTTATCCGTGGTGGCGCCTGGGATGGGTCCAAACTGATCGGCAAGATCGAAAACCGTCCCAATAACATCGGCGTTCGCTTCACAACACTGGCTCCGCAAGACGGGCGGCCCGCAATGACGATCAACGCCATTGCTTTGAGAACGGAAGACGCAAGCCAGGGCATTGCAAAGGACATCGATCACCACACACTCGAACGGTACGCCGCGCTGGGCTTTTCGAGCCTACTGTCTGGGTACGGCAAGGCCTACAGCCAACCGACGGGCACGTCTGTAATTGCGCCATCTGGAACCGCGATCACCACAACCCAGGAACCATCAACCAAGCAGGTTGTGGCTACAACGCTGGGAGAGTTGGGCACAAATGCAAGCCAGGAAATTGCACGCGGATTTGATCGGCCAACGACCTACCGCACTCCAGCTGGACATGGCCTAGCCATTTATTTCCTGTCCGACGTGTACGCGGAGAACTGACGCCATGAAAAATTGGTCATTTGGAAAGCTGGTCGGCGTCTTCGGTGGTGGCTTTTTCGGCTTCATCGCAGTGAGTCTCTTTGCCATCAAGCTGATTTCCAGTGAAAACGCCACTCAAGATGCTCCCCAGCCGCGTGCAAATCGGCAGGCGGCAAGCATTCCTGCTGAAAGGCACGCATCGGCCACGCCTGAACAGGCGGGCTCAATAGACATTGTGAGCGTACAGCTGGAAAGCACGCAAAAGGCGTTGCGCGAGGCCCAGGAGAGTGCGCAAGCGCTGGAGCAAAAGCTGGCTCAGGCCCTGTCTGACCGCGATAGCGACATCGCCACTCAATTTCAGGGCTTGCGCAACGACGTGCAAACGCTCAACAAGCGGCTTGTTGCACTTGAACAAATCCAACTCAGGGGCACGGACGTACAGATCGTGCGCCCTTCATCCACGGAACCAGGCACCGTTGAGCGGCCCGCTACCGTGGATGCCACATACACGCCGCCCAAGGGTTTCGTTTTGCGCGCAACGATGGGCGAGCGGGTCTGGTTGTATGACGGAGCAAAGGAGATTTCTGTCCTGAAAGGTCAGGAACCACCCAAGCCAGGTGCGCCCAAGAAAGCACCGCAACAACGTACTAAGCCCATTATTTCTGCGGCCCAGCCGCAATAACCCTCAGGCCTGATTTTTATGAACGCAAAACTCTCGCTGCCTGATCTCATGACGATGCTGATTGGCATCGGCAAGGCCATCCCATCGATCATCATGCTGATGCAGTTGTGTGCCATGGCGATCGGGTTTTATGTGACCGCGCAGGGCGTAGTTGGGTTGTGGGCAGCTTACAACCCTAACGCAAGCAAATTTCTCTCTGGTAGCCAGTCCTATTCCACCATGAGTAGCGTGATCCAGATATTCCTCGGTGGCTTTTTCATGTCGCTGGGTACGCTCGAATTCATCGGCGTGGCCTCACGGTCGCTGACCGGCGATTACGCGGCTGCGCGCATGACGGCCGAGTCGCTGTCATACACGCCGGGAAGTAACGCCAGCGCACAAGAAAAAGCGCTGGCTGTAACGCTCGCACTACTCGCTCTCATGCAAGCGTGCGGGTTCGTCGCCATCACCAAGGCATTTCTCACGGTTAACCGATATGCAAAGCAAACGTCGGGCGGGGCGACGATAGGCAATGCTTTGGCCTGGTTCATAGGCGGCATCATTGCCTGGAATTTCAAGTGGTTCTCCGACCTGATCAACAACACTGTCGGTTTTGATTTCATCTCGCTTTTTACCTCGCTCAAGTAGCGTACTTACCCACCACCAAAAGGAGTTTCACCATGCAAACGCAACTTCGCAAGCTGGGGCAAACCATTCAACAAGCCCCGGCCAAAATCCTGTTCTCA
>JAUCCW010000007.1:0-4148 GCA_034675825.1 Thauera sp.
CCGGGCCAAACCAGAGCAGCATAAGCCTCGGTCGGCGCTTCGTCTTGTGGGACGTGAGAGCGTGGGCCTGTCAGGCTATTGTCGTCCGCAGGGAACTTGTTGCGCGTTTCGGCTACTCAAGAGGAACAGGCCGGTGCGGCTTGGCGAGGGCTGCCCTCATCAGAGCGGAGGAATGATGGATCAGAGCGAACACCATGCAGATGAGTTGGCGCGGTTCTTGGCTCTCGGCGCGACCGAGGCGCCCAGGCTGCAGGAATACATCGTCGACGGATGCGCCGCTGGGCTGGCCCGATTGCAGACGGCAGAGGGGGAAGACTGGATCGTCGCATGTATCGATGTCGGCCCGGTGCCGGCCGAGCATGCGACGGGCATCCATCGCCTGCTCTTGAAGGCGAACAATCTCTGGTCGGGTACTCGGGGCAATACCTTGGGCCTGTACGGTGATGACGACACCGTGGTCCTGAGCCAATCCATGCGGGCGGCCGAGGCGTCGCCGCACAAATTAGAGAAGGTTCTGGACGATCTGGTCGCCGATGCGCGCGACTGGCGCACCTGGCTGCAGCGCTTGGCCGATGAGCCCTCGCTGCTTCTGGATTGACAGGGAGGTCATGCACATGTCTTCAGAAATGGAAAAAGCCTACCGGCATGCTTTGATGCGTTTGGCCGAGCACGTCGGTGTCAGTACAGACGCATTGCTGCAGTCCGAAGAACTGACGATCGATGGCGTCCCGGTCGGCCTGTCCCTGGATGGCGACACGGAAGGTGATCCTGTGATCCAGGTTTTTTGCGCGGTGGGGGTGATACCGGGCAATGACGCGGCCCATGTCTATCGGGAACTGCTGCGCGCCAACGCCTTTGGTGTGGACACTCAGGGGGCGACTTTCGGCATGCAGCATGGCGCCGACAGGGTGGTGCTGGCCCAGAAGTTGGGGGCCGACGCAGAGACGCAGACGCTGGCCGAGACGATGCGGCATCTTGCGCATCTTGCGCATGCCTGGCAGCGGCAGCTGGGATTGCAGGCCTAGACGCAACGATGTCTGCGCAGGATTGAAGCTATCAAGTCCGATTGAAACGATCAAACTGGAGCAATCAATGTCGAACTATACCGATCTGTTGGAACGTTACGCTCAATTCGTGGGCTTGTCCCCCGTCGAGGAATTGTTGGCGGCCGAGGAGCTCGTGGTGGGCGATGTGACCGTCGGCTTGATGAACGAGGGTGGGGACGCCGGAGAAATCGTGTTTTTTGCCCGCCTTGGCCGGCCCTCGGATCATGCCGGGCTTGAGGCGGTCTACCGTCTCCTGCTCCAGGCCAATGCCTTGTGGAGCGGTACAGGAGGCAACACGCTCGGCTTGCACGAGCCCTCCGGAGAGGTCCTGCTCTGCGGGAGGGTTCCTCTTGCCTTGTGTTCCGCGCAGGCGCTGGCCGGCCTGCTGGATGCATTTTCAGGGACCGCCCTGGTCTGGCGCGAGATCGTCCAGGGCCGGGTGCCAGCCATGCTGCCGTCTTTGGTGGCCTGAGCCAACGCTTGAAGGAGAGTGTCATGGGTGGTGGCGTGAATGGAGTGTTGCCGGGGACGGGGCATATTTCTGGAGGCAGTTCGTTGCCCGATGAAGGCTCGCCACAGAGTGTGGGAGGGCAGCCAGGCAGCGGCAAGGGCGGCAGCGGCTTCAGCAACTCGGATGGCAGGTCCAGTGAAGGGGTGCGGGAGAACGGGAAAGTCGCCAAAGGATGGTGGGGCACCTTGACCGGCGGCGTGGGCACCGTAGTGAGCGGTGTTGGCGCCCTCGCCGGCGGCGTCGGCGCCATCGTCAGTAGCGTCGGCGGTACCGTCGTGGGGATGGGCAGAGCCATGGTGGGTGGCGGCGGCGATCAAGACGGCACGACGGGCGTGGATCGTCAGAGCGAGTCCGTCCCCGACGAGCATGGCGAGGATCCCGATATCGGCGAGATGGATGAAGACGGGGTCGTATGGTACGACGCTGTTGATGGGACCGAGGAGGAACTCGGTGAGCTGCAGGAGGTTCCTCCCCCTTCCAGGGGCGAAGTGCTCAGCGGGGATCTATCAAGCGCGATGCTGCGCGAGGGGCTTCGGCTCGGACCACGAGAAACCCCCAAGATTGAAAAAGGGGATGGCCGGAAAGTCGAGTCGATGAACCAGGGATTCATGGCAAGAGCCATGGGGACCGCGTCTTCGATGTTGAGCTGGCTGCGGAGCTGGGGCGCCGGGAGCGAGTCTGTGCCTGAGCCGGATTCCCGGAGCGTGGGCGAGGTGGCGCTGAGTCAGATCGAAAAACTGCAGATCGATGCGTCGCACTGTCTGGACAAGTTGAACGAGCAAGTCATTATCGCGACGGGCGGCACGAGCATTCTGACGCAGGATCCCGCCAAGATAAAGCTGGATGTCTCTACGCTGGGGCTAGGCGATCACGTGTGGCGCTGGAGC
Source organism: Thauera sp. (assembly GCA_034675825.1). Taxonomy (GTDB): domain Bacteria; phylum Pseudomonadota; class Gammaproteobacteria; order Burkholderiales; family Rhodocyclaceae; genus Thauera. The sequence continues at coordinate 2,445 of JAUCCW010000007.1, forward strand.
GAAACCGCGAAGGCCTCGTTCGGGGAAGCGGTCAAGGCATTGGGCTGGTGCGCTGCAGGCGCCGGAATCGCCTATGGGGGAAGCACGGTATCGACGCTGGTCGGCGGAGGCGTGTCGGGTCAGTTGGCCTCGGTGCTGGGAGGCACTTACCTGGCGCTGAGCGCGTTGCGTGATCTGCCTGGCAATATAACGGACCAGGCGACTATCGGGATCATCGAAAAAAGCCTGGTGGAAATCAACCGGCTGCTCGGACAGATACAGCAGTTGACCCTTCAGGAACAACATCGCCAGGAGTTATCCGAAAAACTGGGGATGATGACCATGGGGCGCCGGGAAAAAATCGAGCAGCTGGCGCTGGAACTCGAGGTGATCGACCGGCAGGTTGTGGGCCGCAAGGAACTCGCAGGTCTGGAATCCGAGGCGACGCGTAGCGAACCGCGCTTGACTGTCGCCATCGGCAACGGATCGGCGCGCAGCGAGACCTTGAGCGGCATGGCGCGGGTCAAGCAGGCATTTTCTTCCTTTTTCGCTCCGGTCGTTGATGGTCTGACGCGCGTCGGCCGGTTTGTGGGAGATGCCCTGGGACTGACGAGCTTGAGCGTGCTGCGGAAGATGGAGCGCTCGGATGAGCTGAGCTATGAAAAGACTTTTTCGCAGGGGCTGCGGCGATTGCGCGAGCCTTCCGACAGCCTCTTTGAAAAATCCGATGGCAGGGCGCTGCTGCGTCAGCATTCGCGGCGGGTGCTGAATCTTTCAGATGAGGTGCCGACGGAACCGAGACAGGTGCAACAGCGGACCGATCAACTCACACGGCAGAGCGAGTTGAGCAAGCCTGTGTTGTGCCTGGGCGAGAATGTCGTGCGCCATGTGCGCAATGGATCGGGCGGTGCTTTCGGAACCCTGCTCGTCTCCGATCAGGATGGCGGTCGCCATGTCGTCAATAGCGGTCAGCCCACCGTGCGGGCGCTCTCTCACTATCTTGACGTGCTGGCTCGGGACGTGGGCGAGGGCAATCCGCTCGACGTCCGGGTTGACGAGTCCGGCGGCCTGGTATTGCACGATGAGGATCGTCGTCTTTACCAGTTCCTGATGGCGGCGCCGCAGGCGATGACACCGCTTTTCACGAGTCCGGTCGGCGCAGGGGGCGAGTGGCGTGTGGCGACCGAGCATTCCAGCCGGATGTGGATCGACGATTTTTCCGGCAAGCTGCCAGGTGGCGCCAACCGTCTTGTCTTCGAGAATGGGGTGGAAGGAGGTAAGGATGTCCTGCGGCTACGCTTTGAACATCTCGACAGGAGCGATCTTGTCTCGTCTCTGGATAATGTGCCGGATCATTCCATGGGTGCGCAGTTGCGCAAAATGGATATGGCCTATCACGATGCGTATCAGGCCCCCGGGCGCAAGTCCCCGGATGCGCTGAGCGATGGGGAATTGGTGCAGCGCTATCAGGACTCGAACCGCAGGCTGGAGGTGGCCGGTGAGGATTACGAGCACTGGCCCCTGGAACATCTGGAGACCCGCCGCGAGTCGATCCTGAACCGTCTGGCCCAGGAGCAGGTACAGCTTCAGCGGGACAATGACAGTTTTGCGCTATTGCAAAATGACGATCAGCTACGCGTCGTGATGAGCCTGCGGGTCTGAGCGGTGCGCGCCGTGGCAGGCGCGCCGCTCGTTTGAGCCAAGCAGCCTTGCCGGAGCGGGGGA